>CANRGO010000054.1 GCA_947630125.1 uncultured Lachnospiraceae bacterium
CTTCAAGGTGGAGGTACCTATGAAGCATTTTTTTATGAATAAAAAGGTTTATAAGAGAAAGAATCAGGCAAGGAAGGATATGGTTTAAAAAATGGTTAAACAATTGGTTTCGTTTGCGCTACCGGTAGGAGAGAATCTTACTTTGATGAAGAATAGAATTATGAAAGAGGGAACTAAAGATTCTGATCCAAGAATCAGTATTGTGACAGGTATTCATGGAGATGAATTAGAAGGACAGTACGTTTGTTATGAGCTAACCAGAAGAATCAATGAAAATCTTAATTGTCTCACTGGAATACTGGACATTTATCCGGCAATAAATCCCTTGGGTTTAGATACAGCAAGTCGCTATGTTCCTAAAAGTGATATTGATTTAAATCGTATGTTTCCGGGAAGTAAAAGCGGTACATTAATGGAAAAACTGGCAGCTGTTGTGGTAGATGATTTGATTGGCTCTGACATATGCATTGATTTACATGCCAGTGATATTTTTGTAAAGGAAATTCCACAGGTCAGGGTAAGTGAACATTTTGCTGAAAAGTTACTTCCCTTTGCAAAACTTCTCAATGTTGATATGGTTTGGATGAATGCTACTGCAACGGTTCATGAATCTACCCTTGCTCATACCCTTAATTCTATGAGCGTACCAACCCTTGTTATTGAAATGGGATTAGGGAAAAAAATAAACAGGGCATTTGGAAATCAGATTGTGGATGGTATTTTGAATCTGATGCATGAGATGGGATTCTGGAAGCAGGAGATTGCTCATATTAAAACTCCGGTGATATCAAAGGATGGACAGGTGGAATTTTTGCGCGCCTCTACAACCGGTGTTTTTATCCCTTTTATTGAACATAACCATTTTGTTAAAAAAGGCCAAAAAATTGGGGAAGTGGTTAATGTACTAGAAGGGAAGCTGGAAGAAGAAATACTAGCAGGAGAAGATGGTCTGGTATTTACTTTGAGAGAGTATCCTATGGTTTATGAGGGGGCATTACTTGCCAGAATTTTAACGGGAATAAAAGAAGACAGGAAGGATTAATATAGATGAATATCATAGACGTATATCGCATGAAATCTACCTATCGAGAGGATTTATTAATTAAGGGATATTTATTTGGAAAAGGTGATCAGGCTGCCTGTATTTTAGGTCCGGTAAGAGGAAACGAAGTGCAGCAGATTTATATATGCTCTCAATTGGTTAAAATATTAAAAGAATTGGAAATGAATGGAGCAATCTCATCCAATAAACAAATCATGGTAATTCCTTGTGTGAATCCCTATTCCATGAATGTTGGGAAGCGTTTTTTTGGAGTAAATGATACGGACATTAACCGTATGTTTCCTGGAAACGATTATGGTGAAACTACTTCTCGAATCGCAGCAGGCGTTATGGAGGCGATTAAAGATTATACCTATGGAATTCAGTTTGCATCCTTTTATATGTCGGGCGAGTTTGTTCCTCATGTGCGAATGATGGAAACTGGTTATCAAAACACTTCCCTGGCCAATCTTTTTGGACTTCCTTATGTAGTTGTAAGAAAACCGAGACCTATCGATACCAAAACATTAAATTATAACTGGCAAAGTGAAACAACAGCAGCGTTTTCAGTGTATACCAATAAAAACGATGAAGTGGATGAAGAAAGTGCAAAGCAGGCCGTTGCAGCGGTTTTAAGATTTCTTACTCGTATGGGAATTATCAAATACGAAAGCCATAGTGGTTATATCAGCTACATTTTGGATGAGGATAACTTAATTAACATCCACTCTACCACAGCGGGTATTTTTAAACGATTTGTTAAAACCGGTGAGGAAATTAAGTATGGAGAACCCATTGGAGAAATTACAGATCCTTATGATGGATCTGTGAAGGAGAGTATCAAGGCACCTACCAATGGAATTCTGTTTTATTCAGTCAGAGATCCACTGGTAAGTGAAGGTGATATTGTCTGCAGAGTAATCCGCAGGTTGCATCAATAAAAGTTAGAACGGATTTTAGGAATTAATGGAAACCTCTTTGCCCATATTGGTTACCTTTAATTCCTTCATTTCCTGAAGCATTTTTGAAAATTGGGAATATCCAAAATTGCGAACATTAAAAGCTGGATGATTTTTCGTTAATTTTTGTTTTAATTCACCGGTGTTAATCTTATGTTTTCCACTGGAAAGGATGATTTTAATCACTTCTTTTTCGATGTCCTCCATGGTCAACTGACTTTCAGCCAGATAAGCAACCACTGTGTTTTCGGTGAATTTTAAATGTATAGTGCTTAAGGTTTCTAAGAATTTAGAAAATTTGGAATACCCGTAATTACGAACATCGAAGGCGGTATACATTTTTGTAAGTCTACTTCCCAGTTCACCGATGTCCATATTGCATCCGTTGTTTCCGTTTTCAGCAATAATTCGAATAATCGCATCTTCAATGGTAGTAATTGGTGTCAGTGTTTCAGCCACCTTGCTACCATTTATTTTTGCTTTGAATCCATTTTCTTCCAGTCCATTCTCATCACCCTGTTCCATCTCGGATAAGAGATCCAGGTAAACGAAACGCTCGCAGGAAGCGCAAAAAGGTTCGGGAGTTTTACTCTCACCCATACCGATAACGGTCATACCAGATTCCCGAAGTCTCATGGCAAGGCGGGTAAAATCACTATCACTGCTGGCCAGGCAAAAACCATTGACATGACCGGAATACAAAATATCCATGGCATCGATAATCATGGCACTATCACTGGCATTCTTTCCAAAGGTGTAGCTGTACTGCTGGACAGGATTAACAGAATTACTAAGTAGAATATCCTTCCACTTTGTTTTCTTAGGGTCGGTCCAGTCACCATAAGCCCTCTTTATTGTAACGGTTCCATAACTGGAAAGTTCGTTGATGATCAATTTGATATAACGATAGGATATATTGTCTACATCAATTAGTAATGCAAATTTTTTATCTTCCATTTGATTCCCTATCTGCACGGTTTCACATGCTCTTTCGCTATTTTGTATTTCTTATTTATTTACTTTACCATATTTATGGGTTTAAAAAAAGTATTTTAGTTTCTTTCTACCATTGAAAAATAAAATCTTTTCAGTATAATGGATGTAAAGTGTGAATACTGTGGAAAAGCAGGCCATAATAGTTGTAAATACTACGGAGGAATCGTAAATGGGAAATGTTAGACGTATTTATGTGGAGAAAAAAGAGCCTTTTGCTGTAAAAGCGAAAGAACTTCTGGAGGAGGTAAGCAGCTATCTTGGCATTCATAGCGTAACAAAAGTGCGGGAGTTTATTCGTTATGATGTGGAAAACATTTCAGATGCTACATTTGAACAGGCATGCAAACTTGTTTTTTCAGAACCACCAGTGGACGATTATTATTTGGAGGAATTGCCTGTAGAATCAGATGCCTGTGTATTCAGCGTTGAATTTTTGCCAGGTCAATTTGACCAACGCGCAGATTCTGCCGTACAGTGTATTAAGTTTTTGAACGAAGAAGAAGAGCCTATTATTAAAACCGCAGTTACCTATGTGCTACTTGGAGCGGTTAAACCTGAAGAATTAGAAGCGATTAAGGCATATTGTATTAATCCTGTTGATTCTAGAGAAACAGACCGAAATAAACCACAAACCTTAGTGACTGAATTCCAAGAACCAGCAGATGTCGCTTATTTTGATGGCTTCACGCAAATGGATGAAGTTGCTTTACAAGAATTATACCAGTCTTTAGGTCTTGCGATGACCTTTCGAGATTTTCTACATATTCATAAGTATTTTAAAGAGGAAGAACAACGAGATCCTTCCACCACAGAAATCCGTGTTTTAGATACGTATTGGTCGGATCACTGCAGACATACAACCTTTTCTACGGAACTGAAAGATGTTACGTTTGAAGAAGGTTTCTATAAAACCCCAATTGAGAAAACCTATCAGGCATATTTAGAAAACAGAGCAGAAATCTGGAAAGGCAGAGATGACAAATTCATCTGTCTTATGGACCTTGCCCTTATGGCAATGAGAAAACTGAAAAAAGACGGTAAACTTCAGGATTTAGAAGAATCCGATGAAATCAATGCATGTTCAATCGTTGTAGACATTGAAGTTGACAAAGCAGATGGCAATGGATTTGTGACAGAAGAATGGTTGATCAGTTTTAAAAATGAAACTCATAATCATCCTACAGAGATCGAGCCTTTTGGTGGTGCAGCAACATGTCTTGGTGGAGCTATCCGAGATCCTTTGTCTGGAAGAAGTTATGTTTATCAGGCGATGCGTGTAACAGGAGCGGCAGATCCTACTGTTCCAGTTGCGGAGACACTAAAAGGAAAACTTCCACAGAAGAAATTAGTTCGTGGAGCAGCCAGTGGATATTCTTCCTATGGAAATCAAATTGGTCTTGCAACAGGACTTGTAAAAGAAATCTACCATCCAAATTACGTTGCAAAACGTATGGAAATTGGAGCTGTTATGGGTGCAGCACCTCGAAAAAATGTGATGAGAGAAAACTCAGACCCAGGTGATATCATTGTATTGCTGGGTGGAAGAACTGGACGAGATGGTTGTGGCGGAGCTACTGGATCTTCAAAAGTACATACAGAGGAATCTATCGAAACCTGTGGTGCGGAAGTACAAAAAGGAAATGCACCAACGGAAAGAAAAATTCAGAGACTGTTTCGCAGAGAAGAAGTAAGCAGACTGATTAAAAAGTGTAATGACTTTGGAGCAGGTGGCGTGTCTGTTGCCATTGGAGAATTGGCAGCAGGTCTTGTTATTGATTTAGACGCTGTTCCAAAAAAATATGCAGGTCTTGATGGTACTGAACTTTCTATTTCAGAATCTCAGGAAAGAATGGCAGTTGTACTAGATCCAAAAGATGTAGAACTTTTCCTTCAGTATTCTGCAGAAGAAAATCTAGAAGCTGTTGTAGTTGCAAAAGTAACCAAAGAAGAACGCCTTGTTATGAATTGGAGAGGAAAATCCATTGTAAATGTGGAACGTGCCTTTTTAGATACCAATGGAGCTCATCAGGAAACAAGTGTTCAGGTTCAGCTTCCTGATTCTACAGATAACTATTTTCATAAAATTGCCCTTGATTCAGTTTCAACGGCACTTGATCAAAAAGATGTAAAAACAGCAATTTTAAATACATTAAAGGACTTAAATGTTTGCTCACAAAAAGGTTTGGTTGAAATGTTTGATGCTTCCATTGGGGCTGCCAGTGTTTGTATGCCATATGGTGGAAAACATCAGCTCACAGAAACTCAGGCGATGCTTGCAAAAGTGCCAGTTTTAAATGGAACAACCAATGCACTTACCATGATGAGTTTTGGCTTTGATCCATATTTGTCTAGCTGGAGTCCATATCATGGAGCAGTCTATGCAGTGATTGAATCCATTTCCAAGATTGTTGCAGTGGGTGGAAAATATGAAAAAATAAGATTTACATTCCAGGAATATTTCAGAAGAATGAGTGAGGATCCAACCAGATGGAGCCAGCCTTTTGCTGCACTACTTGGAGCCTATGAAGCACAAATGAAATTCCAGTTACCTTCCATCGGTGGAAAAGACAGTATGTCAGGTTCTTTTCATGACATAGATGTTCCACCAACACTGGTTTCCTTTGCAGTAAACACAGGTAGTGTGAATGATGTGGTTACTCCTGAACTTAAGGAATGTGGAAATGTAGTAATCATGCTTCCAATTAAAAGAGATGATTATGATCTTCCAGACTTTGAAGAAATAAAAGTGATGTATGAACAAGTTCAGAAACTAATGTCTGAGAAAAAAGTACATGCTTCTTATGTTTTGGATGCAAAGGGTATCATACCTGCTGTTTGTAAAATGGCTTTTGGAAATAAATTGGGATTACAGTTTGATAAAGAACTTAGCACACAAAGCCTGTTTGCAAATGGAATTGGAAATCTTGTATTGGAAGTAAGTGAAGAAACCTATGAATTCTTAAAACAACAGAATTTGTCTGTTGTTAGAATTGGTACTGTGATAGAAGAAGCAGCATTCTATTATCAAGATGTTACGATTTCCATGGAAGAAGCTCTTCATGCATGGACAGAAACATTGGAAAAAGTATTTCCAACCAAACATCATAAAGGAAATGAAGCGGTTCAAACAGAAATATTCAAAGCACAACAGGTATACGTTTCAAAACATAAAGTTGCAAAGCCAACAGTATTTATTCCAGTATTTCCTGGAACAAACTGTGAATATGACAGTGCAAGAGCTTTTGAAAGAGCAGGAGCAAGTGTCATAACAAAAGTATTTAAGAACTTAAGTGCAGCAGATATTCGTCAATCCGTAGAGGAATTTGAAAAGTCCATCAATCAGGCTCAGATTATCATGTTCCCAGGTGGATTTTCAGCAGGAGATGAACCAGATGGTAGTGCAAAATTCTTTGCAACTGCTTTTCAAAATGCGAAGTTAAAAGAAGCAGTTCATAAATTACTTACAGAACGAGATGGTTTGGCACTTGGTATCTGTAATGGTTTCCAGGCGTTGATTAAATTGGGTCTCGTTCCCTTTGGAGAGATTACTGGTCAGACGGAAACTTCTCCTACGCTCACGTTTAATACCATTAACCGCCATGTTTCAAAGATGGTGTATACAAAAGTAGTATCCAACAAATCCCCATGGCTTGCTATGGCAGAACTTGGAAAAACTTATGTGAATCCAGCATCTCATGGAGAAGGACGCTTTGTAGCAAATAAAGAGTGGATGAAAACACTGTTTGAAAATGGACAGGTTGCTACTCAATATGCAGACTCTGATGGAAGAATATCCATGGATGAAGAATTCAATGTAAACGGTTCTTATGGAGCAATAGAAGGAATTACTTCTCTGGATGGAAGATGTTTTGGTAAAATGGCACATTCAGAACGAAGAGGTAATGGTGTCGCAATAAATATTTATGGAGAACAGGATTTAAAAATATTCGAATCTGGTGTATCCTATTTTAAATAACAGATTTGGAGGTGTGGCGATGGAGTTGCAGAAACTGGTGCGATATATGCTGGATATGGGGGAAATACTCATACGCAGTGGAGCAGAGGCTATCCGTGTTGAGGATACTCTGGAAAGAATCGGGAAAGCATATGGCTGTGCACGAGTGGATGTATTTACCATCACCACAAATATCTGGATTACGGTACATACCTTAGATCAATCGGTCAGTCAGACCAGACGAATCAGAGGGTATGTAATTGATATGGAAAAAGTGGAAAAAGTAAATGCTCTCTCCAGGGTGATTTGCAGCAACCCACTACCCTTGGAAGAAGTACATGATAGAATCATGCAAATCAATCAAACCTCAAGATATTCTGAAAAAACGTTGCTTTTGGCATACCTTTTAGTTGCATCATCTTTTGCAGTGTTTTCAGGTGGAACTTATATGGATGGATTTGCATCCTTAATAGCAGCACTTATTCTGCGAATTGTTCAACGAATGGGACAGAGAATCCGAGTGAACATTATTCTGCTGAATACCCTTTGCGCAGCTGTTGTTGGTTTGGTGGTTATGCTTATGGTATCCGTGGGAATTGGTTCTCAGATTGATAAAATTGTAATTGGAAATGTGATGCTGCTGATTCCTGGCTTACAGCTTACTGGTTCTTTAAGGGATTTGATTAATGGGGACATTATTACAGGGCTTTTAGGAATTGTAGAATCCATATTAAAGGCAGTTGCAATCGCACTTGGCTTTGCAATTCTCTTATTGCAGATTGGAGGCTGATTCTATGGAAAAAGAAATCTTACTATTTGTTACCAGTATTATGGGGTCCCTAGGATTTTCCATTATATTTAATATCAAAGGCATTAAAATATTAATCGCTTCCTTGGGGGGAGGGATTTCTTATAGTATCTTTTTGATCTCTATGTATAGCAGTGATAATTTAACCTTATCCATCGTGTTGGCTTCTGTAACAGCAGCAACACTGGCCGAAATTTTTGCAAGAATATGCAAAACGCCGGTTACGATTTTACTAGTGCCTATGTTAATCCCGCTGATTCCTGGTGGAGAATTATACTATGCTATGAACTATATTATTTTCGGGGATTTGCTTAACTTCAATATGAAAATACAATTGGTAGTTCGTGAAATGGGCGCTATAGCTGGTGGAATTATAACAGTTTCTTTTCTTGCTCAATTTATAACCAAACTAAAAAATTACATAAAGCAATCAGCTTTTTAGGAAAAAATTTGTGGTTTTTTCCAAATGAATATTTATTGAAGCTACTGAAAGCTTATGCTATAATGAAACGATTATGCGAAAGGATGAACAGGTGGTAGAATGAAGGCGTTTTTAATATTGGAAGATGGCACTGTATTTGAAGGCATTCACATTGGTGCGGAAAAAGAAATTATTAGCGAAATCGTTTTTAATACGTCCATGGCAGGGTATTTAGAAGTTCTTACAGATCCCTCGTATGCAGGGCAAGCTGTTTGTATGACGTATCCCTTAATTGGTAATTATGGCGTTTGTCTTGATGATTTGGAATCAACAAAGCCGTGGCCGGATGGTTTTATCGTAAGAGAATTATCCAGGCTTGCTTCTAATTTCCGATTTGATATGACGATTCAACAATTCTTAGAAGAGCAGGGTATTCCTGGTATTGCAGGTATTGATACACGTGCTCTTACAAAAATTCTTAGAGAAAAAGGGACCATGAATGGTATGATTACCACAAATGAGAACTTTGATTCAAACAAAATCCTCCCACTATTACATGCATATAAAACAGGTAACGTTGTAGAAAAAGTGTCCTGTGAACATACCTATGAGATAAAAGGCGTAAAAGACCTTTCTGAAAATGGTGCCCTAAGTGGAAGTCAATCTTTTGATTCTGCAGCTTATGCAAAAGGGATCAAAGAAAAGAAACCTAGTCTTGTAAAAACCTTAAATGGTAAAGGGAAAAAAGTAGCTCTTTTGGATTTGGGAGCAAAAGCAAACATTGCTGATTCACTGGCACAAAGAGGCTGTGATGTAACCGTTTATCCAGCACTTACTTTAGCGGAAGAAATTCTAAGAGATAAGCCAGATGGCATTATGCTTTCCAATGGACCAGGGGATCCAAAGGATTGTGAGTCTATTATCAAAGAAATTAAAAAATTATATGATAGTCAGGTACCAATCTTTGCCATTTGTTTAGGACATCAGTTAATGGCACTTGCAACAGGTGCGGATACCTATAAATTAAAATATGGACATCGTGGTGGAAATCATCCAGTGAAGGATTTGTCTACAGGCAGAGTGTATATTTCTTCACAAAATCACGGATATGTGGTTGACACTGAAAAATTAGATCCAAAAGTGGCTACACCAGCTTTTGTAAACGTGAATGATGGTACCAATGAAGGACTTGCTTATACTGGCAAGAATATTTTTACGGTACAGTTTCATCCAGAGGCTTGTCCAGGTCCACAGGATTCCAGTTACTTGTTTGATCGTTTTATTTCAATGATGGAGGTGAACTAATATGCCAAAAAATTTAGATGTGAAAAAGGTATTGGTCATTGGTTCTGGTCCAATTGTCATTGGTCAGGCAGCAGAATTTGATTATGCAGGAACTCAGGCTTGCCGTTCTTTAAAAGAAGAAGGAATTGAAGTAATTCTGATGAATTCAAATCCTGCAACAATTATGACAGATAAAGATATTGCTGACAGAGTTTATATTGAACCATTAACAGTTTCTGTAGTAGAACAGTTGATTGATAAAGAAAAACCAGATAGTGTTCTGCCAACCTTAGGTGGTCAGGCGGCCCTCAATCTTGCCATGGAATTAGAAGAATCTGGCTTTCTTGCATCCAGAGGTGTAAAACTTCTGGGAACTACCTCTCAAACCATTAAAAAGGCTGAGGACAGACAGGAATTCAAAGATACCATGGAAAAAATTGGAGAACCTTGTGCGGCAAGTATTGTTGTTGAACAGGTAGCAGATGGTGTGGCTTTTGCAAAAACCATTGGATATCCAGTTGTTCTCAGACCAGCTTATACCCTTGGAGGTAGTGGTGGTGGTATCGCTAAAAATCAGGCAGAACTTGAAAAAATATTAGAAAACGGATTAAGACTTTCCCGTGTTGGACAGGTTCTTGTAGAACGTTGTATCTCGGGATGGAAAGAAATTGAATACGAAGTAATGAGAGATAGTGCCGGCAATTGCATCACAGTATGTAACATGGAAAATATTGATCCGGTTGGAGTGCATACAGGAGATAGTATTGTAGTTGCACCTTCTCAGACACTAAGTGATAAAGAATATCAGATGCTTCGTACATCTGCTCTTAATATTATCAATGAATTAAATATTACAGGTGGTTGTAATGTGCAGTATGCCCTACACCCTACGAGTTTTGAATACTGTGTAATTGAAGTAAATCCTCGTGTTAGCCGTTCCTCAGCACTGGCATCTAAAGCAACTGGATATCCCATTGCGAAAGTAGCTGCTAAAATTGCCTTAGGTTATACACTTGACGAGATTCAGAATGCTATTACAGGAAAGACCTATGCAAGCTTTGAACCAACACTGGATTACTGTGTTGTAAAAATGCCAAGATTACCTTTTGATAAATTCATAACTGCAAAAAGAACATTAACAACACAGATGAAAGCAACTGGAGAGGTTATGTCTATCTGCAATAACTTTGAAGGGGCTTTGATGAAGGCACTTCGTTCCCTGGAACAACATGTAGACAGTCTGATGAGTTATGATTTTACAAAATTAAATCAAGAAGAGTTAAAGGAACGTCTGGCTGTTGTGGATGATCAAAGAATCTTTGTGATTGCAGAAGCCTTAAGAAAAGGGCTTGATTATGATACCATTCATAACATTACCATGATTGACCACTGGTTTATTGATAAAATTGCAATTTTAGTTGAAATGGAAGATGCTCTGAAAAAGGGACCATTAACCATCGACTTATTAAAGGAAGCAAAACGAATTGAATTTCCAGATACTGTCATTGCAAGATTAACTGGTAAGAAAGAAGATGATATCAAACAGCTTCGTTATGATAATGGAATTGTTGCTGCTTATAAAATGGTAGATACCTGTGCAGCTGAATTTGAGGCAAGCACACCTTATTATTATTCTGTGTTTGGCAGTGTTTGTGAAGCGGTTCGTACAAAGCCTGAGAAAAAAGTTTTAGTTCTTGGTTCTGGTCCTATTCGAATTGGCCAGGGAATTGAATTTGATTATTGTTCTGTTCATGCAACATGGGCCTTCCGTAGAGCAGGATATGAAACCGTTATCGTAAACAACAATCCAGAAACAGTAAGTACGGATTTTGATATCGCCGATAAACTATATTTTGAGCCACTGACTCCAGAAGATGTGGAAAGTATTGTAAACGTAGAAAAGCCAGACGGTGCGGTGGTGCAGTTTGGTGGACAGACAGCGATTAAACTAACCCAGAGTCTTATGAAGATGGGAGTTCCAATTTTAGGAACCAGTGCTGAAAATGTGGATGCGGCAGAAGATCGAGAATTATTTGATCAAATTTTGGAACAGTGTGAAATACCAAGACCAGCTGGTGGAACGGTGTATACAGCAGAAGAAGCAAAAGTGGTTGCAAACAGACTTGGATATCCAGTACTGGTAAGACCATCTTATGTACTTGGCGGTCAAGGTATGCAGATAGCCATCTGTGATCAGGACATCGATGAATTCATTGAAATTATCAATCGTATTGCACAGGATCATCCGATCTTAGTAGATAAGTATCTGGTTGGAAAAGAAATAGAAGTAGACGCAGTTTGCGATGGTACAGATATTTTGATTCCTGGAATTATGGAACATATTGAACGAGCAGGGGTTCACTCAGGAGATAGTATATCTGTATATCCTGCCCAGAGTATCAGCCAGCAGGTAAAAGAAAAAATCGCGGAATATTCAAGAAGACTTGCAAAATCACTGCATGTAATTGGATTAATAAATATACAGTTTATTGTCTGCGATGAAGATGTTTATGTAATTGAAGTAAATCCAAGATCCTCCAGAACAGTTCCTTATATTAGTAAGGTAACAGGAATTCCGATTGTAGATTTGGCAACCGATGTAATCATTGGAAAATCCATTCGAGAATTAGGATATACACCAGGGTTACAGAAAGAATCAGAGTATATTGCAATAAAAATGCCTGTTTTCTCATTTGAAAAGATTCGTGGAGCAGAAATCAGCCTTGGACCTGAAATGAAATCAACAGGTGAATGCCTTGGTATCTCCAAATCTTTCCAGGAAGCCTTGTACAAAGCATTTTTAGGAGCTGGAATCAATCCTACAAAACACAAACAGGTGATTATTACTGTGAAAGATGCAGATAAAGGGGAAGCGATTGAGATAGCAAGACGCTTTGAAAAATTAGGATATACTATATATTCTACAAGAAGTACAGCCCAGACCTTAAAGGAAGCGGGTGTCAGTGTGCGTAAAGTGAATAAGATCAGTCAAGAATCCCCAACCGTTATGGACCTTTTATTGGGACATAAGATCGACCTGGTTATTGATACACCAACACAGGGAAGAGATAAATCCAGAGATGGCTTTCTAATTCGAAGAACGGCAATTGAGACAGGTGTAACTTGTTTAACCAGCTTAGATACAGCAAGTGCCTTGTTAACCAGTCTTGAAAATGCCAATACAGAAACCCTGAATTTGGTAGACATTGTTACCATTTCATAAGTTGAACTGAATTTTTATACAAATATTATAAAAAAATTAAAAAAAGTTTTTAAACATGGTCACTATATGATAGAATATAGTGACCATGTGATTTTTTACACAAAGATTGGCATTAGGCGGTGCGACGTGAATTTTAAAGTAAATGACAAAAATAAAGATCTTCTGAAAATTTTTGCCGGTGGAGTAGTCATCATAGTTCTTTGTCTTTTGGTATGTCTGGTTCATATTATAGATATCAGAGTAACCTATCGCGAGAGAGCTTTAAAAGAATTCAATAATTATCTGGAGATTGCAAGTCAGGTTATAGGGAATGAACTTGAACAAACGCAACTTGTAGTATTATCAGCCAAAGAATCCATTGAAAATAGTGAAAAAGTGTTAAACGATACCAATATATTTGATTTGCTTATGAAGTATGGTGCGCTTAGCAGCTTTTATAAATTTGAATTTATTAATATGTCAAAAGTGGCATTTTATTCCAATCGAACATCTGAAAAAATAGACGAAAATAAATTCTATGAATCGATTTATTTGTTGGAGAAAAACAAAGTTCACATTTCTGAAAATATTCAGGATACAGAAGGAAATCCACTGATGGTTTTTGCTACTCCCTGTTTCCGAGATGGTGAAAAAGTGGGTATCTTAATTGCTTATCAGAATACAGATGGAATACTGGACGCTTCTTCCTTTGATTATTTAAATGGTTTAGGCAGCACTTTTATTATTGACAGAGAAGGCGAAATTCTTACAAAATCAGCGTCAGTAGCAGCAGAATTTCAAGAAAATAAAAATATCTATGACAATATTTTTGACTATGCAGCAGAAGATGATGCAAATGCTTTGACGGTTGCAGAATTAAAGCAAGTATTAGGATATCGGGAAAGTTATTCCACTGAAGTAATCGATAATGATAGAAATACCCTTGTTATGGCTTTTCATAATGTGGAGAGTGTAGATGACATCTATTTAAGTTGTTTCTTTAATGAAAATATCATTGAAGAACAGACCTTACCAGTGGTATTTCGTAGTGTTTTGGTTTGTTTAATTATTATTCTGTTGATGATTATAGTAGCCATCATAATATGGATATTTTTAAATCGTACCAGAAGAACCATAGAAAGCCTGGCTTATCGAGATCCAGTTACAGGAGGCTGTAACAGCAATTATTTTATTGATAAAGCCATGGAAATTTTAGTAGATAATAAGGAAAAAACATATATTATTCAACGTATGGATATAGCGAATTTCCGTTATCTGAATGAAGCTTATGGACATCGAAGAGCAGACCAGTTACTTAAAATCTGTAATGACTGTGCCTGGGATTTCTTTGGTAGCGAGGATTTATTTGCCCGTATGAATTCAGATCAGTTTGTGTCCTTAAATGAGTGCGATGCTTCCCTTGATAGAAGAAGAATACAGTACTGGGAAG
Source organism: uncultured Lachnospiraceae bacterium (assembly GCA_947630125.1). Taxonomy (GTDB): domain Bacteria; phylum Bacillota; class Clostridia; order Lachnospirales; family Lachnospiraceae; genus CANRGO01. Next base: position 14,118 of record CANRGO010000054.1, read on the forward strand.
CAGTGAATCAGCAGGCTAGAAATATTGGGATTAAATATCCTATCCGAATTAAGTTTGGAGTTTATCAGGTTCGAAGCAACGATTTGGATTTGGATGTAATGATTGACCGTGCCAATGTAGCGAGAAGAAGCATGAATGGAACGGAAACTAATCCAGTCACTTATTTTTCCACATCCCTTATCCAGAATATGCATAAGGTAGATAGAATTCAGTCAGAGATGGCAACGGCACTGGAAACTGGAGAATTTCAGGTATATTTACAGGCAAAATGGAATACCCTTGAGAATAAACTTTCCGGAGCGGAAGCTTTGGTTCGTTGGATAAAAGCGGATGGAACCGTGGTTTATCCAGATGACTTCATTCCTGTGTTTGAGCGAAATGGTTTTATAGAAAAACTGGATTTTTATATGCTTGAAACAGTTTGTAAGTTAATTCAGGAGCAGATTAAATTAGGCTATGATATGGTACCGATTTCTGTTAATCAATCCAGAATTCTTCTACATAATCCAGAGTATGTGCAGAATGTATGTAATATTTTAAAACGATATCAAATTCCAAAAGGAATCATTGAACTGGAAATAACAGAATCATTGTTTTTTGATGAGAAAGAAAAAATGATTTCTATTATCAATGAATTAAAGAATCATGATATTAATATTTCCATGGATGATTTTGGCTCGGGTTATTCTTCCCTGAATTTATTAAAAGATATCCCATTTGATGTGCTTAAGATAGATCGGCTGTTTTTCAGTGAGTCAATAACCAGTGAGTCTAGTACCTGGATACTTAGAAAAATAGTGGAAATGGCTGAAGGACTTGGTATTAATGTAGTTTGTGAAGGTGTTGAAACAAAGGAACAGGTAGAAGCGTTACAGCATATAGGCTGTAATTATGTTCAGGGGTATTACTACTCCAGACCAATCTCTGCCAAAGCCTTTTTTGAAAAGTATTTTGAGGAAGAAAATGAAGAAGAATTATCAGGCTGTGTTGGATGAGTTGATTCAAAAAATTGATCCAGCGATAACAGGGGAGCCCCCTAAAACACTATTGTTACATAGTTGCTGTGCACCTTGTAGCAGTTATGTAATTGAATATTTAAGTCAGTATTTTCAAATAACGGTTTTTTATTATAATCCAAATATTACAGAGCAAAAGGAATACCTGACTAGAGCCAAAGAACAACAGAAATTAATTGCAGAAATGCAAACAAAATACCCAGTAACTTATTTGGAGGGAGAGTACGATGCCCAAAGCTTTTTTCAAGTTGCAAAAGGTTTGGAAAAAGAAGCCGAAGGTGGAGAACGTTGTTATCGCTGCTATGAGTTAAGGCTGAGCGAGACAGCAAGAAAAGCAAAAGAGTTACAACTGGATTATTTTACCACCACCCTAACCATTAGTCCTATGAAACAGGCAGAGAAGCTAAATGAAATTGGCCTACATCTGGAAGAAATCTATCAGGTTGCTTTTTTACCTTCTGATTTCAAAAAGAAAAGTGGTTATCAAAGAAGTGTTCAGTTATCAAAAGATTATGATTTATATAGACAAGATTATTGTGGCTGTGTTTTTTCCAAAGCAGAAGCTCTGCAAAGAAAGAATAGAGAAGAAAGGTAATAGATATGGAAAAGTTATTAGAATTATTATCAGAAGAGTTAAAACAGGCATTTGAAGATGCTGGATATGATAAAAATCTTGGGAAGGCTACGATATCAAATCGACCTGATTTATGTGAATTTCAGTGTAATGGAGCTATGGCTGGTGCAAAACAGTTAAAAACAGCGCCTCTTTTGATTGCACAAAAAGTTGCAGAGATTTTGACAAAAAATCCTATTTTTTCAGAAGTGGTTGCAGTAGCGCCTGGATTTTTGAACTTAAAATTAGACGAAGGACATTTAAAAGCCTACTTGGAACAAATGACGAAGGAAGATAAATTTGGTGTAAAAGAACCAAAGCAAAAGAAAACAATTATGATTGATTACGGCGGACCTAATGTAGCGAAACCCCTTCATATTGGACATCTTCGTTCTGCTATTATTGGAGAAAGTATTAAACGCATTGCAAGATATCAGGGTCATCAGGTGATTGGGGATGTTCATCTTGGAGACTGGGGACAACCAATGGGTTTGGTTATCAATGAATTGAAGCTTAGAAAACCAGACTTAATTTACTTTGATGATACCTATCAGGGTGAATATCCACAAGATGCTCCATTTTCCATTACAGAACTGGAAGATATTTATCCAACTGCTAGTAAAAAGTCAAAGGAAGATTCAGAGTTTAAGGAAAAAGCGATGGAAGCTACTTTCAGATTACAGAATGGTGACAGAGGGTACCGTGCACTATGGAAACACATTTTGGATGTATCTGTTACCGATCTAAAAACCATATATGACAAATTAAATGTTGAATTTGACCTTTGGAAGGGCGAAAGCGATGTGGACCATAAATTGGCCGATATGGTGGCGTATATGAAGGAAAATGGCTATGCTCGTATTAGTGAAGGGGCTCTGGTTGTTGATGTGAAGGAAGAAACGGATACCAAAGAGATTCCACCTTGTATGATTTTAAAATCGGATGGTGCAGCTTTATATAACACGACAGATTTAGCAACGATTATGGAGAGAATGGAAGTATACCAGCCAGACACCATGATTTATGTGGTTGATAAACGGCAGGATCTTTATTTTGAACAGGTTTTCCGCTGTGCAAAGAAAACCAAGTTAATTGGAGAAAATACCACTCTGAAATTCTTAGGTTTTGGAACAATGAATGGAAAGGACGGAAAACCCTTCAAGACCAGAGATGGTGGGGTTATGCGTTTGGAAACATTGTTGAAAGAAACAAATGAGGAGATGTACCGTAAAATCACCACAAACCGTGCGATGGAAGAGGAAGAGGCTGTTCAGACTGCAAAAATTGTTGCACTTGCAGCCATTAAATATGGAGATTTATCCAATCAGGCAGCCAAAGATTATATCTTTGATATTGATCGTTTTACCTCCTTTGAAGGTGACACAGGTCCTTATTTACTATATACCATTGTGCGTATCAAATCGATTCTTAACAAGTATGTTGAGCAGGGTGGTAATCTAGACAACGTATCTCTTAAGGAAGCAGGAAGTGCTTCAGAAAAGAATTTGATGCTGGAAATCAGCAAATTCAATAGTATGATTGAGACAGCCTATGAAGAAACAGCACCTCATAAAGTTTGTGCCTTTCTTTACGATATGGCAAATGCTTTTAATACCTTTTATCATGATACCAAAATCCTTTCGGAAGAAGATAAAGATAAACAGGCAGGATACATTGCATTGCTTTTATTGACAAAAAACTTATTGGAAACCTGCATTGATTTGTTGGGATTTTCAGCACCTGATAGGATGTAAAAAAATAACAAGAGCTCCACGTAAAAAGTGGGGCTCTTGTTATTGGAATAAAAAAAACTCTGTAAATTTACAGAGTTTAAGTAGCGAGAAAGGGATTCGAACCCCCGACACCATGGGTATGAACCATGTGCTCTAGCCAACTGAGCTATCTCGCCAGGTATATTATGGGACCTACAGGGCTCGAACCTGTGACCCTCTGCTTGTAAGGCAGATGCTCTCCCAGCTGAGCTAAGATCCCATAAAAGGTACTTCGAAATGAGGCTTGGTCAAATTTCAAAGGCGGCCAATCGCTTGACTGCTTTGCTAGTATATTATATCTTAAGTATTTTTGTCAATACCTTTTTTGGAAAATTGTTTGAAAAAATCAATCAATTTTTTTCTGGGATAAAAAAAGCGCTTTTGATAGATTTTATCATCTGGAATTTATTACGTGGATGCTTCTTTACCTAATGTTTTGTTTTATGATAGAATACAGTGTTACTGATATTTTAAGATTGTTATAGTAAATTTGAATATGTGAAAGGAAGGGTGTTTTTATGCGAATAGGCATGGGATACGATGTACATAGATTGGTTGAAAATAGAAAATTAATAATTGGTGGAGTGGAAATTCCAAATCCATATGGCTTGCTAGGTCATTCGGATGCGGATGTACTGTTGCATGCTATTATGGATGCACTACTTGGAGCGGCAGCATTAGGTGATATTGGAAAGTTATTTCCAGATACCGCAGAAGAATATAAGGGCATATCCAGTGTGGTCTTATTGGAGAAAGTCGCAAGAGAGTTAGAGGATAATTTTTTTATCATTGAAAATATAGACGCAACAATCATTGTCGAGAGACCCAAAATGAGACCTTATATTGATCAGATGAGACAAATTATTGCAGACACCTTGGGAATTGATATCAGT
>CANRGO010000055.1 GCA_947630125.1 uncultured Lachnospiraceae bacterium
CCCTTTGTTGCATCAGGTCCTATTAATTCCTCTGCATGTTCAAAACTCTGTAACGTTGGCCAAATTCGGTTTACCTGGCCAGGTCCGATTCCTATGGTTTGTTTGTTTTTCACAACAGCGATTCCATTCGATTTCACATATTTTACCACACGCATACCAAATTTCATATCTTCTAACTGCTCCTTGGTAGGCTGGGTTTTTGTTACAACTTTAAATTCTTCTTCATGATATAGTTTAGAATCAATTGTTTGAACAATCAATCCACCATTAACTTTTTTCATATCCAGTTCTGTACTTTTTTGAGGAACTGCAATATCTTTTAACTCTAAAACACGAACATTCTTTTTGCTACAGAGAATTTCCATTGCCTCTTTTTCATAAGAAGGAGCAACGATAACTTCTAAAAAGATGTCATTCATTTCTTCTGCCATTTCTTTTGTAACCTGACGGTTTGCAACCACGATGCCACCAAAAATGGATGTTTTATCAGCTTCATAAGCTTTGCGCCATGCATCATATATATCCTCTGCACACCCTACACCACAAGGATTCCCATGTTTACAACCCACTACAGTAGGTTCTTCAAATTCTTTTAATAATTCCAGTGCACCATTGGTATCATTAATATTGTTAAAAGAAAGTTCTTTTCCATTATACTGAATGGCATCTACCAGAGAACCTGTTTGTTTGCCAATCTGTCTGTAAAAAGCTGCTTTTTGATGAGGGTTCTCACCATAACGCATGTCCTGGACTTTCTCAAAGGTCATGGTCAAGGTTTCTGGAAGTGAATCATCTTTTCTCTCTTTTTTAAGATAATCTGCAATCATTGTATCATAGTTTGAGGTATGCATAAATACTTTCTGCATTAGATAAAACTTGGTATCCAGTGTAATATTTCCCTGTTTCATTTCCTTTAATACAAGTTCATAATCCGAAGGATCTGTGATAACTGCCACATCCTGATAATTCTTAGCAGCACTACGTAGCATGGTAGGTCCACCGATATCAATATTTTCTACGGCCTCTTCTCTAGTTACCCCATCCTTAAGTATGGTTTCTTTAAAGGGATAAAGATTTACAATCACCAAATCTATGGTATCTACCTTTAGCTCCTCTAACTGTTTCATATGCTCTTTATTTGCTCTCATTGCAAGAATTCCTGCATGAACCATAGGATGTAATGTTTTTACTCTCCCATCCAGACATTCTGGAAATCCAGTAAGTTCGGAAATCTCCATTGCAGGTACACCTTCCTGCTTTAATTTTCCATAGGTTCCACCTGTGGAAATAATCTCGATTCCCATAGCAACAAGTTCTTTTGCAAATTCAACAATGCCCGTTTTGTCAGATACACTAATTAATGCTCTCATTTTCTCCTCCTTATAAAAAAACCACCCAAGCGACAGCTTCTTGCGTAAGCAAAAAAAGTGGTCGCCCAGGCGGTCGGCTTGTTGAATTCGTTATACTCCCTGTAGGTTTATCCTACTTATCCGCCAGTCATATAACAAAAAAGTTTCTGTAAAAATACTACAACAAAAGAAAATATTTTTCAAGTTCGAATACAAACTTTTAGATGTATTTTTTCTCAAAGTTTTCTCTGGTCATTGGTCTGTCAAAGTAATACCCTTGAACCAGTCGAACTTTCATTCCTTCCAACACCTTATACTGCTCAACGTTTTCAATTCCTTCCACACAGATACTAACTCCAATGGTACTTGCCAGTTCTCCTACCATTTTAATAAAAGACTGGGAGTAGTGATCTTCTGCCACATCCACCACAAAACTCTGATCCACTTTAATTACATCAAAAGGAATTTCTCGAATATGATTTAAGGAGGAATAACCGGTTCCAAAATCATCCAGTGCAATTCGAACACCTAGTTTTTTAATATTACTTAGGATTTCTTTCATGCGTTCCATATCATTGATTGCAAGACTTTCCGTTACTTCAAGGGTTAAATTCCGAGGTTTTATTTTTGTTTCCTCTAAGGTCTTTTCTACAATTTCAACAATATCCGCCTGAAGCAATTGGACAACAGAAAGGTTCACATTCACCTTATAATTTGGATGTCCATGGTCATTCCATTCTTTACATGCTTTACAAGCTTCTTTTAGCACATAATTACCAATGGGATTAATAAGTCCAAGGTACTCTGCTAAAGGAATAAAATCTGCTGGTGGAACAAATCCAAGTTCCATACTATTCCAACGTATTAATGCCTCTGCACCGGTACAAGGATTTCCTTCTTTTTGAATGTCAATAATAGGCTGGTAATAGACCTCAAATTCTTTGTATCCTTCAATTGCAGCATCCCTCATATTTTTTTCCATATCCAGTCTTCGATTAGAACTGGAATCAATATTCTGGGTATATCTGGCGATACGATTTTTTCCGCTTTTCTTTGCATCATACATGGCGATATCTGCTTTTTTTATTAGATCCTGAACACTGTCACCTTCTTCTGGAAATTCTACAATTCCCATACTCATGGTGCAATAGTAATCAGCATCTTTCAGAAACCAGGGTTTTCCAAAAATGTTCTTAATTTCTTCTGTAATGCGACCAGTTTCCTCGATGGACTCACAGGGAATAATAATAACAAACTCATCTCCGCCCATTCGATAACAGGTGTTACCGATTCCTTTAATCCGTTGCAAACTATGAGAAATTGCTTTTAACAAAACATCTCCATACTGGTGTCCCAAGCCATCATTAATATGTTTGAAATCATCCAGATCAAGATATAAAAGGGCTCCCGTCAACTTATTCTTCTTAGCATAATCAATGTGCCACGCAAGATCTCGTTCACAGCAAAGACGGTTATATAAACCTGTCAGGAAATCCGTATATGCCTGTTGCTCAATTTTTTTCTGATAAACTTTCTTTTCTGTTATATCATAAATGGAAAATAAGGAAACCGTACTTCCATCAACCCAGACTAAATCGGTATAATAAAGTTCAAACCATTTTCCTTTTTCGATATAATTAATTTCATAATTGGTTTTATTTCCAGAAGGTTTCCCACTTTCTAAAAGCAAATCCAGGGTATGCTCTGCAATTTCCTTTTCAAACATGGTTTTTAATATTTTATTGGAAAATAATCCTCGTTTTGTATGACTATCTCTCACATAAATACCACAACCCACATTATCCAGAATTGATTCCAGTGATGCATAAGAACTTGCCAGAGAATTTTTCTGTACACGCTTTACAAGAATGGACTGAATCATTCTGGCTGCATCCACCATAAATTTCACTTCTTCTACCTGCCACGTTCTCTGACTGGTACACTCTAAAAAAGTGAGATACATGGAAACCAAGCCATTCAGATAAATCGGAATACCCACAAAGGCTTCAATGTGCTGTTGATTTAACTCTTCCCGCTCTTCCTTATTCACAGCAACATGAGCAGATATTACCAAAGGTTTTTCTGAATAAAGAAGGGCACTTCGTTTTAGATTCCTGGTTTGATCAAAACTAGAGATAATTCCAGCATTGCACCACTCCACTAATACATCTACTGTAGTGTTATCTTTATTTATTTTATATACCTGAGCACTGCTAACATCCAGATAGGAACCAGCAATTTCAAGAATTTTCGAAAAAATAACCTCAATCCCTGCATCACTTTCCAAAAGCTGAACCATCTGCGTCGTGGATTCAATTCTCTTCAGTGATTTCCCCATCTCCTGCTGATCGGTTTTACTTCTTCTGGATTCTGCCTCAGCACTCACCAGATTTAATCGACTGGAAATCAGACTATTTCCACTGATTCTGAGTAAATCCAATGCCCTATTTAAACTTTCTAAATCGGTCTTTCTTTCATAGTCCGTAATATCAAAAGTAGCTCCGTCAAAATTATCTTCTTCAAGAAGCGCTACACATAACCAAACCAGTTCTACACGGTTTTGTGTTTTATTTGAAACAGCTGCAAGCTTTATATTTGCATACTTGGTATCTTCTATTAGCTGTTCTTCTAAAGAATTATCTGCGACTCTCCAAAAAATAGCTTCCATTTGTGCATCGCTTACCAGTTCTCTAAGCTTTATCCAGTCTTCCGTAGAACCTGACGGTTCTGTCAGTTTATTTCCGTTGCCATCTAAACACACCACATAAAGTCTTGCAACGTGGCAAAAGTAATCCTGTATTTTTTTTAGCTTTGTCAAGTCCAGAACAGATCTTGAATGAAATCCAGAATCCTTATTTCCTGTTCGAATCGTATCCATGTGCAACTCCCGCAAACCGTATTTTCTCAGTTGTTTTATTAGTAAACATAACTCTATGAATGAAATAATTCTACCTTAATTAATGAAAGAATGCAATATAATTGCAAAGGAAAGTTACTTGTGTTAGAATGTAGCCGAATGTTTGAAAAAAATAAAAAAGAGGTTTAAAATTCAATGAAATCAAAGAAATTATGGAAGAAAGAGTTCCTGTTAGAAATATGTTTTTATCTGTTTGTATTTTGCATGATTCTGGGTTTTATTTTGCTTCAGCCCTTTGGTGAAGGTCCTGATGAATCCAATCGTTATAAAGTAACAGAATACATTCGCGTTCACGGAGAACTTCCACATGGAGCAGACGAAGAACTTCACATCGTAGGCTATGGAGCATCCTATGCTTTTCAACCTATTTTATCTTATATTATACAAGGATACTTCAATCGGTTCATTTCCCTGTTTACTACAGAATTTCAGGTTTTATTGTTTTTTGCAAGACTGATTAATGCAATAACAGGTGTTATTATGGCTGTGTTTGTACGAAAAATGTCCAAACTTATATTTGACCGACCTCTTTTGGCCTGGGCTTTTACTATGGGAATCTGCCTGTTACCTCAGAACTTATTTATTCATTCCTACGTAAACACAGACTCTATGGCTGCACTTGCTACTGCGATTATCATCTATGCCCTAATCAAAGGTTATCAGGATTATTTTCAAATGGGTACTTCTATAACCTTATCCATCGGAATCGCATTGTGTGCTCTTTCATACTACAATGCTTACGGAATAATAATCTGTGCGATTATTTTATTCTTTTTACGATTCTTTCAACGTGTAGATGGCAAACTTAAGTTTCATTATCTGGATTTTCTGAAAAAGGGAAGTTACATTTCATTGCTGGTTTTGTCCGCCATCAGTTGGTGGTTTATTCGTAACTACTTGCTCTATGATGGTGATATTCTGGGCATGACCGCTAGAAAAATCAATGCCATAGAAACCTCAACTCCTGAATATAGTCCTTTAACCAAGTTTACTTATTATAATGAAGGATATAGTTTTTTTGAAATGGTGAATACACAAAATTTCCGTATGCTTTTAAGCAATAGTTTCATTGGCTTATTTGGCCCTATGAATGTCTATATGCAGGTAGGCATCTATCGTATTTTTAAAGCAATCTTTTTGGTTGGTGCACTGTCCTTTTTCCTGCCAGTAAAAGAAAACACCATACTATCTGGTTTGTCCAAACTACGTAAACTGCATTTTAATTTCATGATGCTATTAAATATCAGTATCGTAACCTTTCTTTGCATGTATTATAACTATACCTGGGATTATCAGCCACAGGGAAGATATTTACTCCCTATGTTGATATCTGTCATGTACTTTGTGTATTCCGGTTGGGAAAAGCTTTTTATTTTTCTTCACGAAAGACTTCCCTCTTCCCTATGGAAAGGCTTCTTTCAATTAAATAACCTTCGAAAAATTATCATAGGTTCTATTTTGGTATTTTTTATTTTTGCGCTATTTAACAATTTATTTACTGTATTAGCACCACGTTACCTGGGTACTGATAACATCCTCACATTCTTTATGTCACGCTAATTACGAAAATACAACAAACAAAAAAGTAGTCCGCTCATATATTCTGGCGGACTACTTTCTATTTAATCTACACTATAGTTTGGTGCTTCTTTGGTAATATGAATATCATGAGGATGTGATTCTTTTAAGGATGCTGCTGATATTTTAACAAATTTTCCTGTGTCAATGAGTTCCTGTATGGTAGCTGTTCCGCAGTAACCCATACCACTTCTAAGACCTCCCATTAACTGGAATACAGTATCTTCAACCGTTCCTTTATATGCAACACGGCCTTCCACACCTTCTGGAACCAGTTTTTTTGCATCTGCCTGGAAATAACGATCTTTACTTCCATTTTCCATAGCAGCTATGGATCCCATACCACGGTAAACCTTGTATTTACGACCTTGGAATAACTCAAAGGTTCCTGGACTTTCATCACAACCTGCTAGGATACTTCCCATCATACAAACATTTCCACCTGCTGCAATTGCTTTTGCAATGTCTCCAGAATACTTGATTCCACCATCTGCAATAATTGGAATTCGATTTTCTTTTGCAACTTCATAGGCATTCATAATTGCAGTTATCTGAGGAACACCAATACCTGCTACAACTCTGGTGGTACAAATGGATCCTGGGCCAATTCCAACTTTCACAGCATCTGCGCCAGCTTCAATTAAAGCTCTTGTTCCATCTCCAGTTGCAACATTTCCTGCAATAATTTGCAAGTCTGGATAATCCTTTTTAATCATACGAATACAATTTAATACATTTTCAGAGTGACCATGCGCAGAATCTAACACAATTACATCGACTTTAGCTGCAACCAAAGCCGCAACACGATCCAGAACATTCGCAGTAATTCCTACTCCTGCCCCACATAAAAGACGGCCATGTTCATCCTTTGCTGACAAAGGATATTTAATGGTTTTCTCAATATCTTTTATGGTAATCAGCCCTTTTAGATTAAAGTTAGCATCTACAATGGGTAATTTTTCTTTTCTTGCTTTTGCAAGAATTTGCTTTGCTTCTTCTAAGGTAATTCCTTCTCTGGCTGTAATCAGACCTTCTGAAGTCATGGATTCTTTAATTTTCTTTGTAAAATCTGTTTCAAACTTTAAATCACGATTTGTAATAATACCAACTAATTTCTTTCCTTCTGTAATAGGAACTCCAGAAATACGGAATTTGCTCATCAGTGCATCTGCATCAGCAATGGTATGTTCAGCTGAAAGAGAAAAGGGATCGGTTATAACGCCATTTTCTGAACGCTTAACCTTATCAACTTCTTCTGCCTGTTCTTCAATAGACATATTCTTGTGAATAATACCAATTCCACCCTGTCTTGCCATGGCTATTGCCATACGGTGCTCTGTAACGGTATCCATCCCTGCACTCATCATAGGAATGTTTAGTTTGATTTTCTTCGTTAAATAGGTGGTTAAATCCACTTGATTTGGAATTACCTGTGAATATGCTGGTACCAGCAGTACATCGTCAAACGTAATTCCATCGCCTATAATCTGACCCATTTTCTTTCCTCCTAAAATTAAATAACCATATTTACCTAAAAAGATACTGCCAGTATAAAATACTGACAGTCAATTAAATTTCCAAAAGTGTATCAAACTTTATCCAGCTTGTCAATTAGTAAATACTTTTCTGGGTGCAACCATCTGCATTGCTTTTAACATGGCAGGGTTTGGTTCGAAAATAATCTTCTTCACTCCGTTATAGTAAATTACATAGCGCTTCTCTGGCTGTTCCACTATCTGGCTGCTATAATCAATAGGCTTGATATTTCTGTTCTTGTAAGAATCCAACTGATAAGAGTTCATAGGAGCTATAATCTCCACACGTTCCATTTCAATTTTCTCCGCTCTCTTTCTCTTGGTCTTTCCATAAATACGATCAATGGTTATTTCCTTGTCTACATATAAATATTCAAATTCCACTTCTGTTCTAAGTCGTGCAACATAATGAATTGCCCCAAAAATAATGGCTCCTATAAAGATAACAGGACTTAGAATAATTCCAAAGATCGCAAACATTGCTGCCAGTATCAGAGTAAATGTTCTCAAAAACTTCCCAACCAGGCTATCTTTTCTTTTTACTAAAACTTCAACATAGGTATCATTCATACATGTATTCTCTCTTTCCTAAACTTATGAATATCATAACCTAAACCACCAAAAGATTCAACCTGATAGTACTTATTTTTATGAATATTCATGAATATTTTAGATATGCTACAGACTATGTTTCTTGACACCAAAAAGGGCTTGCTTTATTATTAGGAAAGGATCTTTACCAAACATTCATGAAAATAATGACCCAAAGAGGAAAAAAACATGCCCGTAATTGATGAAATTAAAGAACAGCAAAAAAAAGTAAAAGAATTATCTTTCAAAAAGAGACTTGCCTATTTCTGGCACTATTATCGAATTCATGTATTCATTACTATAATTGTCATCATTTTTATCAGCGTTTTCCTACGAGATGTGATGATTAACAGTCGTGAAGAAGCTTTAAACATTCTTTTTATCAATAATCCGGTTGCCTTTGATGCTGATGTGTTAGAACAGGATTTTGCAACGACCATTGACTTAGATACCAAGGAATATCAGATTGCCATTGATAATTCCATGACGTATGAACTGGACATGATTAACGATACCAACACGGCTACTCAGATTCAGCTTATGGGTATGACGCAATCCAATGATTTGGATATTATCATCACAGATCAAACCACCTTTGAACATTTTGCAGACCAGGGCTATTTTTTAGACTTACAGAGTTTTTTACCAGATGAGCTCAAAAATCAAATTTCTAATGAGTTTTATGAATATTCCCTACAAACCGAGGATAGCACTAATGGAACTAAAGTTAGCGGCCTTATTGTGACTGATCATTCACTTTATCAAGACATTAACTTAGAAGAACCCCTGGTACTGGCTGTGCTTATAAACTCTGAACATGTAACAAATATTCAGCATTTTATCCCTTTCTTTTTAAACTATGAGTTTTTGGAAACTGAATAATAATTACAAAAGGGAAACTTTACACGTTACGTAAAGTTTCCCTTTTTTTATGCCTTTTTAAGCAATTCTTCTTTTAAAAACTGATTGATAAGATCAGGATTTGCCTTGCCTTTCATCTGTTTCATGGTTTGACCTACCAAAAAGCCGATAGCTTTTTCTTTTCCACCAAGATAATCTTCTACGGATTTTGGGTTGTCGTTAACGATTTGTTCAATGACTCTTCTTAATTCACCTTCATCATTTACGGTACGAAGTCCCTTTTCATCCACATAAACAACTGGGTCAATGTTGTGATGGAACAGTTCCTGGAATACTTCTTTCGCAACAGTAGAATTAATCGCTTTCTCATCGGTTAATGAGATTAATTTTGCCAAGTTTTCTGCAGAAAATTTCAAATCCTCTGCTTCCATTTCCTCTTCCTTCATCAAACGCAAGGTTTCAACCATTAACCAGTTCGATACCTTTTTCGGTGCTTTGCAGATAGCAACTGTCTCTTCAAATAAATCTGCCAGATGTTTGGAGCTTGTTAAAATATCGATGTCATATTCTGGAATATCAAATTCCTCTTTGTAACGTTTTTGCTTTTCTGTTCTAAGTTCTGGTTGGTTTGCCTTGATATCATTTAGTAATTCCTCTGATATCATCATCGGAACCAAATCTGGTTCTGGAAAATAACGGTAATCCATGGCATCTTCTTTGGAACGCATTGCATATGAGTATTCTTTATTATCATCCCAGCGTCTGGTTTCCTGTATCACTTCTTTTCCTTCTTCAAGCAGTTCAATCTGTCTGGCACGTTCCGCCTCAATTGCCCTTGCAATCGCTTTAAAAGAGTTTAAGTTTTTCATTTCTGTACGGGTTCCAAACTCTTTTGCACCTACTTCACGAACGGAAAGATTGACATCAGCTCTCATACTTCCTTCTTGAAGTTTACAATCACTGGCTCCCAAATACTGAATAATCAGTCGAAGTTTTTCTAGGTATGTTATTACCTCTTCTGCGGAACTCATATCAGGTTCCGAAACAATCTCAATCAGAGGTACACCGGAACGATTATAGTCTACCAGAGAGCAGTTTTCCCATTCATCATGAATGAGTTTTCCAGCATCTTCTTCCATATGTATCTCATGAATACGAATTTTTTTACTGGTATTTTCTGTTTCTATTTCTACAAATCCATCTCTGCAAATAGGAAGATATAGCTGTGAAATTTGATAATTTTGTGGATTATCTGGATAAAAGTAATTCTTACGATCAAATTTACTATAACGGGTGATATCGCAATTGGTTGCAAGTCCAACTGCAATGGCATATTCTAATACCTTTTTATTTAAAACTGGAAGTGAGCCTGGCATACCTGTACAAACTGGACAAGTATGACTATTTGGACTTCCCCCGAATTCCGTAGAACAAGCGCAAAAAATCTTGGTTTTTGTTGCCAATTCCACATGGACCTCTAGTCCAATGACAGTTTCATACACCTTTGCCATTACTCTACCTCCTTCTGTATCATTTCCTGCTCATAAGAAAAGGCTGCCTGAATTATTTTTTTCTCCATAAAGCAGTCTCCTGTTAGTTGAAGACCAATTGGTAATCCCGCCTGATCAAACCCACAAGGAACGCTGATTGCAGGAAGCCCTGCCAGGTTCGCTGATATGGTGTAAATATCTCCAAGATACATTTTCATAGGATCTGATAAACTCATGCCCAATTTTGGAGCAGTTGTTGGCGCTACAGGTCCCAGTATCATATCATAAGAAGCAAATGCGTGATCAAAGGCTTTTTTTATCAGAGCTTTTGTACGAAGTGCTTTTAAATAATACGCATCATAATAACCACTGCTTAACACAAAAGAACCTAACATAATACGTCTTTTTACTTCCGCTCCAAAGCCTTCACTCCTGGTTTTCTTATACATAGCATGAAGTCCTTCGTACTCTTTGGTACGATATCCATACTTGATTCCATCAAAACGTTCTAAATTAGAACTAGCTTCTGCTGATGCAATGGTATAATATGCTGGTATTGCATACTCAACCAGACTCAAATCAAATTCCTCGACGATTGCTCCCATACTACGGAAAACTTCTGCCGCCTTTAGAACTGCTTCTTTTACTTCCACTTGTAATCCTTCTGTAAAGTAATCTCTTGGAATTCCGATCTTCATTCCTTTCACATCTCGAACTAAGGCAGCGGTAAAATCTGTGTCACTTCTCTTCATGGATGTGGAATCTTTTTCATCATAGGTTGAAATCACTTCTAAAACGGTAGCACAATCAGCAACCGTCTTTGCCATAGGACCGATTTGATCCAGGGAAGAACCATAAGCAATCAAACCATAGCGGGACACCGTTCCGTAGGTTGGTTTCATACCAACGATGCCACAGTAAGATGCTGGCAAACGAATGGATCCACCTGTATCAGAACCAAGGCTGAAATAACACTGTTTTGCAGCTACGCTAGCAGCACTTCCTCCTGAAGATCCTCCAGGTACATGTTCTATGTTGACCGGATTTTTTGTGATACCAAAAGCAGAAGTTTCTGTGGTACTACCCATGGCAAATTCATCCATATTAGTTTTTCCTATTAAGAGTGCACCTGCTTTTTCCAACTCTTCTACTGCATGACTAGAATAAGTTGGCACAAAATTCTCCAGAATTTTTGATGAGCAGGTTGTCTTTATGCCGTTGGTACACATATTATCTTTGATTGCCATTGGAACTCCTGCTAAAGGAGAGGTTAATTCTCCTTTGTCTATGCCCTCCTGTAATAACGCTGCCTGTTTCATCACAGCATCTTCATCCACAAGGCTTACAAAGGAGTGAATACTTTCTTCTGTTTCTTTTATTTGATCCAAGACCAGTCTGGCCACTTCTGTTACCTTAATTTCTCCTGCTTTTATCTTCTCAGATAATGCAAGGGCACTTAAATTTAATATACTCAAAATGGGCCTCCTATTCTACCGTACGTGGAACTTTAAACATACCATTTTTAACACCCGGTGCATTTTTTAAGATTTCCTCTGTTTTATCTGTATTGCATACAACATCTTCGCGAAACACATTGACAACAGGAAAAACATGACTCATGGGTTCTACTCCTGTGGTATCTAGTTCATTTAACTTTTCTATATAGTCTAGCATCCTACCCATGTCTTGTTTTGCATGTTCTTTCTCTTCTGGGCTTAATTCCAGTTTGGCAAGAATTCCAACATATTCCATGGTTTCATCTGAAATAATATTTTTCATCGCTACTCCCTATCCGGATAAGGTTATCCTAACTTCTTTATGGTTCTAATCTATTCAAATCTCTAGGGAATAACGTGGTTTCCCTAACATTGTCTTCCCCTACCAGTCTCATGGTTAAACGTTCCAAACCAATTCCTAGGCCTCCATGAGGTGGCATACCGTGCTTGAAAGCTAAAAGATAATGTTCCATGCCTTCCTCTGTCATGCCTCTTTTTTCAATTTTTTCAAGAAGCATATGGTAATCATGAATACGCTGTCCACCCGTGGTAATTTCCATCCCGTGGAACAAACAGTCAAAGCTCAATGTGTATGTGGTATCTTCTGGGTCATCCATGGCATAAAAAGGTCTTTTCTTGCTTGGATAATGAGTTACAAACACAAAGTCGGCGTCAAATTCTTCTTTAAAATACTGTCCAATCAGAACTTCTTCATCTGGTTCTAAATCATATGGATTACGAATGGTACGATTATATTTTTCCGAAATTAATTTTTTTGCTTCATCAAAACGTACACAGGGAATTCGTTCCGTATTTGGCAGTTTGATTTTTAATATTTCCACTTCTCTGCTGTATTCTTTTTTCAATAAAGCAACGATATACTGAAGAACTCCGGTTTCCATGGCCATTAAATCTTCAAACCCATCAATATAGCCCATCTCAAAATCAAGAGATGTATATTCATTCAAATGTCTTTTTGTATTGTGTTTTTCTGCACGAAATACTGGTCCTGTTTCAAATACTCTGTCAAAAATTCCAACCATCATCTGCTTGTAAAACTGAGGACTTTGGGCTAATACCGCAGGCTTGTGGAAATAATCCATCTTAAATATGTTTGCTCCACCTTCAGCCCCTTTGGAACTGATTTTAGGTGTGTGAATTTCAGTAAATCCATTCTCATATAAAAAATCACGAAATCCACGAACAATGGCTTCCTGTATTCTGAATTTAGCACGTTCTCTGATATTACGTAAAGTCACAGGACGAAGATTCAGATTGGTTTCTAAGGCAATGTTCATTTTCCATTTATTGATAGGAACAGGCATTGGCTCAGCGGGTTCTGATAAAATGATCACTTCTTCCATAGAAATTTCAATTCCATTGGGTGCTTTCTCATTTTCGGTTACCATACCAAAAGCTTCAATGGCTGCACCTTCTTTTAAACTATGTTTGTCAATCTTGTTAACAGACTCATCCAACACCAACTGCAACAAACCTTCTCGTTTACGTAAAATAACAAAAACAACGGTTCCCATATCTCGAATGGTGTGTATTGTTCCATTTACCTTTACTTTCTCTCCAAGATAAACTGCTAAGTCTGAAATTTCCTTCACTTCTTTTTGATTCACTCCGGTCATAAATTCCATGTAAATTCCTCCTCTTACCCATACAAAATCTTTTTTCCTGGACAAAAATACACAAAAAAACCGTCCAGGAATACAAACGTATTCCGGGACGGGATAACTCCTACAGTATTTCCCGCGGTACCACCCGCTTTGAGAATTTCTTCTCCACTTTCATCACTTAACGCGTGTAACGTATTGCCCTAGACTTTCTAACAAGCTTCGAACAATCTGCTCCAGAGTGTTCCCTTATTATTATCTGCAAATAGCGCTCTCAGTCGGTGACGCCATATTCCTGTCGCTCTTCATAATAAGAATCTCTTTCATAGCATTTACATCCATTGC
Organism: uncultured Lachnospiraceae bacterium; assembly: GCA_947630125.1. Classification (GTDB taxonomy): domain Bacteria; phylum Bacillota; class Clostridia; order Lachnospirales; family Lachnospiraceae; genus CANRGO01. The sequence goes on from CANRGO010000055.1 coordinate 13,785, forward strand.
TGGACTATACTTTTTGTAAATACTAGCACACTTGTTTTTGTATTGCAAGACCTTTTTTTAATTCTACTTAAAAACTATGCTTCCAGCATTTTTAGAATTTCTGCTTTTGGACTCACACCAATAGAAGTATGTGCTTCTTTTCCATCTTTAAAAACAATTAAGGTAGGAATTGTCATTACACGGAATTTCTGTGCAAGTTCTGGTTCTTCATCCACATTAATTTTTCCGATTTTTGCAGTGGTAACTTCTTCAGCCAATTCTTCAATCACTGGTGTTAACATACGACAAGGTCCACACCATGGAGCCCAGAAATCAACTAACACAGGTACCTCAGATTTTAAAACTACTTCTTCAAAATTTTCTTTTGTTATATGTAATGCTGCCATAATTATATCCCCTTTATTTTCTTTCAATTTTAACGGTTATTTCTTGGTCATTATAACCTATTTTCGATATTTTTGCATTAGAATAATCTTAATTTTCTATTATCTTTTTATAAAAACGTATTACATATTTTGATCGACATCTTCCCATTTTTCCATAAGTTCCAGTAATTCTTCCTCTTTTTCCTCAATCTTTTTGGTAAATTCGGATAACTTGGAATACATGGAAGCATACTCCGGACGAAGCATTTCATCCTTCAAATTTTGAATTTCCTGCTCACAATGCAGTATTTTTTCTTCTATCTTTTGAAGTTGTCTGTCCTTTTTCGATTTTTCTTTTCCAGGATTATAATACGTTTTTTCATTTGTCGGGAGGCTTTTTTCTGCCTTTATATTTTTCTGTTCCGCTTCCAATGCTTCCTGTTGATTACGTCCTGTTTTTTCCAGATATTCCTCATAACCATACTGATATAAGGTTACCTGATCTTCATCAAATACAAGAAGTTTGTTGGCAACCTGATTTACAAAATAACGATCATGAGATACAAACAAAAGGGTTCCTGGAAAAGCCTTTAACATGGACTCTAGTGTTTCTTTTGATAAGATATCCATATGATTGGTAGGTTCATCTAAAATCAAAAAATTAGGTTTGCTTTTAAATAGTTTACACAAGGCAAGACGTACGCGCTCACCTCCTGACAGCATACTTACAGTTTTAAAGACTTCCTCCTGGGAAAAAAGAAAAGCTCCCAGTGCACTTCTCACATCCTGTTGAAGTAGGGCTGGATACTCATCCCAAAAATCCTGAAGCACTGTCTTTTCACTGGAATACTGTGCCAGTTGCTGGTCAAAATACCCAACATCTACCTGGGCACCAAAAGAAAAACTACCTTCAAGAGCTGGCAATTCTGAAACGATAGTCTTTAAAAAAGTGGATTTGCCAATACCATTCCCGCCAATAATACCTACTTTGTCTCCCTTTTTTATTTCCAGGGAGATTCTACTCAGTACTTCTTCATAACCGATGGCCAGATTCATTACACGAAGTACATCCTTCACGCTTTCTCGCTTCGGTTCAAAGTTCAAATGAAATGTTTTTGTATCATATCTGGCTGGTGCTTCCAGTTTATCCATGTGCTCTATGGCTTTTAATTTGCTCTTTGTCATAGCAACTTTTGTTGGCTTATTTTTGAACTTATCCACAATGGCATATAATCTTGCAATTTCTTTTTGCTGCAGACTATAGTCCTTTGCCATTTTCTCCCAGTTTTTCTTCTTCTCTTCTAAAAAATGGGTATAGTTTCCAGGATATCTGGCTGGTGTTCCATACTCAATCTCATAAACCACATCCACGATTTTATCCAAAAACATACGATCATGAGACACAAGAACTACTGCTTTGCTATAATTTTTCAAATAATTTTCCAGCCACTCGATGGTATCTATATCCAAGTGGTTGGTAGGTTCATCCAAAAGAAGAATATCTGGTTTACTTAAAAGAAGTTTCATGAAAGCAATTTTGGTCCGTTGACCTCCAGAGAATTCCGCCAAAGGCTTCTGTTTATCTTCTTCTGTAAACCCAAACTTACGAATAACTGTTTCATACTCTTTTTCATAGTAGTAACCACCGATAAAAGTAAAATTCTCCTGATAATCCGTATAATTTTTTACATTTTTTTCATCAGGATTCTCCTCCATTTTCTTACGGAGTTCCTCCAGCTGTTTTTGCATTTCCACCATGTGTGCAAATACTTTGCGAACTTCTTTTTCAAGAGAAATTGTATTATCTTCAAACGTCATCTGTTTTAAATAACCAATTTCTGGTTTCCCAGCTTTCGCAATATACATATCTTCATCGCTGTCACGCTTTGTGAGATCGATTTCACCAGCGATTAGCTTCAGTAACGTTGTTTTACCGCAACCATTTCTTCCAACAATTGCAATTTTTTCTGTATCTCGAATTTCAAAATTAATATCCTCTAGAATGGTTTCTGCTCCAAACTGGACCACACCATTACATATCTGGTATAACATCTTATGTTCCTCATTTCTTTTCTCTAAAAATCAAATTCTATCCACTCTGCCTGATAAGCAGATTCTTCATTCAGCTTTAAAAAGCCAAGTAGAAACTTTTCTTCCCCTACTGTTTGCAACTGTGATTCATACTGCTCAAACACTTCTTTTGTCATAGAAAGGCTTAGCACATCACCTTTTACATGTTCGTAAGAATCCATCTCTGAAGTATATTCCTCAAACAAAACTTCAATTACATAATTCTCTGTATCTATTGAAATCAAGGTGACGATAGCCTCTTGTATAAAAATCGCTTCTTCTGTGACAAATTCTTCTAGAGTATCTTCAGCACTTTCTGCTGTAGTTGTCTCCAGGGCAATTTCAGGTGCCTGGGTAGTCTCTTCCACCGATTCGGCCATCATAGTTTCCTCTCGGTTTCCAACACTGGAATCCATGGCAGATTTCATACCTACATTTCGCAGTAAAAAAGATGCGCCAATGAATGTGACAAACACTGCTGCCGCAAGGCCTCCGTAGCGAAGGATTCGATGCATATTTCTGTAATTCTTTGTAATCTTTCTATTTTCAACCATTTGAGGTTTTTCTGTCAGACCTGCCTCTATACGATCCCATAAATCTGGAAGATTTTCGTTATGAAATTTTTTATATTCAAAATCCAGCTGTTTACTCATAACCAAACCTCCTTAATTTTTGTATTGCACTCTGATAACGCCAGGTCACCGTGCCCATGGGGACTTCTAATATGTTTGCTATTTCTTGAAAAGTTAGCTCACCTGAAATTTTCAGATGCAGGACTTCCGCCTCCTTAGGATTCAAAACCTGAAGCGCTTCTTCCATTCCAAGCTGAGAAAGAACCTCATCTTCCAGACTTTGCTGTTCCACTTGAAAGTCCGTATAGGATTCCACATCTTCTATGGAATCATAAAAGCTTTCTTTTTTATACTTTCGAATAAAATCAATGGACATATTTCGGGCAATGGTGGCAAGATAACCCTTATGACCATGAGAGGGTTTATACTGAGAAGCTTTTTCCCAGAGTTTTATAAAAAAATCACTGGTAAGATCTTCCGCCTGCTCTTTGCTCTTCACAATCTGAAAAACCGTATGATAAATAAAGGGTAGGTACTCTTCATAAATGTCCTTTAACCCTTCTTTTTCACCCCGACAGATTCGGGCGATATTTTCCTGAAATCTTTCCTCTGTCACGTTTTGCTTCTTTCTCTCATATATGATACGTAATGAGTTGTATTTTTTATGGTTATTCCTTATCGATTATAGCAAAAAAAAAGTTTTTAAACCACCTAAATGGTTTAAAAACTTTCCTTCTTATAATGCTTTGATTCTTTTGATTGCTTCTACTGTATTTTCGTAAGATCCAAAGGCAGTTAATCTGAAATAAGTTTCCCCACTTGGACCAAATCCACTACCAGGTGTACCAACTACATTTGCCTTTTCTAACAGATAATCAAAAAATTCCCAGCTTGTCATTTTATTTGGTGCTTTCAACCAGATATAAGGTGCATTGATACCACCAGATACTTGATATCCAGCTTCCTGCAATCCATTTTTAATGTAAGCAGCATTTTTCATATAGTAAGCAATCTGTTCTTTTAACTGAGCCTGTCCTGCCTCAGAATAAACAGCTTCACCAGCTTTTTGAACAATATAAGGAGCTCCATTATACTTAGTTCCATGTCTTCTTGCCCATAAACTATGAAGGGTCACATCACCTGCTTTGATGTCTTTTGGAATAACGGTATAGCCAAGACGTAAGCCTGTAAATCCAGCATTCTTGGAAAAAGAATGTAATTCGATGGCACAGGTTCTTGCACCAGTACATTCATAGATGGAATGAGGAACATTATCTTCGGAAATATAAGCCTCATATGCAGCATCATAGATAATAACAGCTCCAACTTTATTGGCATAGTCTACCCACTTCTGAAGTTCATCCTTGGTAATGGTTGAACCCGTTGGATTATTTGGAAAACAAAGATAAATAATATCTGGGATTTCTTTTGGAATCTCAGGGGCAAAATTATTTGCTTCTGTACATGGCATATAGATTACATTACTCCATGTTTCTGTA
>CANRGO010000056.1 GCA_947630125.1 uncultured Lachnospiraceae bacterium
AGCTATAAAATTGTGATTGACAGTTGCGGAGAATTACCAAATGAACTTAAAAAAGACCCTAGATTCGAATCGATTCCATTAAGATTGGAAGTTGGAGATTATCAAATAGAAGATGATGAAAATTTTAATCAGGCTGAATTTTTACAAATTGTTGCAAAAACACCTACATGTCCTAAATCATCCTGCCCTTCACCAGAACGTTATATGGATGCTTATTACTCGGATGCCCAAGATATCTATGTTGTTACCTTATCTGGAAAATTGAGTGGAAGTTATAATAGCGCAGTCCTAGGGAAAAGTCTTTATCATGATAAATATGGGGAGAAAAATATATGTATTATTGATTCCTGTTCAGCATCTTGTGGAGAGACACAAATAGCGCTGAAAGCGATGGAACTTGCGGATAAAGGCTTACCTTTTGCAGAGATAGAAGAACGTTTGTTGAGATTCCGGGATGAGTTAACGACTTATTTTGTTCTGGATAACTTAGAAACATTAAGAAAAAATGGAAGATTAACGGGAGTAAAAGCGTTGGTTGCTTCTACTTTAAGCATAAAACCTGTTATGGGGGCTACAGATGAAGGCTCGATTCATCAGCTTGGACAAGCAATTGGTATTAAGAAAGCTATCACAAAAATGGCTGACTTGATTGTTAAAGAGGTTGTAAACCCAGAAGAGAAAGTACTTATGATTTCACACTGCAATTGTCTGGAACGCGCAAAAAGTTTGCAGGATCTGGTTTGCAGTAAAGTTACATTTAAAGGAGTAAGTATATTAGATACAGCAGGCATCAGTAGTATGTATGCCAATGATGGCGGAGTTATAGTAGTAGTTTAATATAAACTTTTACATTTTATTTTTTCGAACATAGTGAATCAGTCCTTCCAGATAATTCTTTTCAAACAAAGGATATGGAAGGACTTTTTTGTTTGTTAAGGTCATTTTCCCAAAAGACAGATTATCAATATAATTTATATTGATAATCTGATATTTCTGATTCACGTAAAAATCCGGGTATTGTTCCATAGAATATGCTAAATCCTGATAGTTAGCCATAAACGTATAGCAACTACCGTCTACTTTATATAAATTCGCCATTTCTTTTTCAAATTCAATATATAAAATCTGCTGAGGAGGAATATATAAAGTTTCCTTTTCTCCACGAATTTCAATGGGAGTGGTGGCATGTTTTTTATGTTCATAAGCAAGTTCTATGAGTTCATGAAGTTTTTCTGGTTGTAAGGGTTTCTCAATGAATACAAGAGGAGCTAAACTTTCTGTCTTTGAAGAAATAAGTGCATCAGAGTCAGTTGAATTTTGTATGATTACAAGCAATCCTCCAGCAGCAAGTTTTCGAAGTTTTGCAGCAATGCTTAGAGCTTCATCTATACCATGTTCCATTTCGATAAAAATGAGATCATACATCATGGCAACAGAAAATAAAGCCTCTGGATGTCCAAAGGAGTCGATGTAAAGAGTGTGATTCTGTTTTTTTACAAGTTCACTTTCTCGTTTTAAAAGTCTTTCTAAATGCTTCCGATGAGAAATGATATCATTACAAACTGCAATATGCATTTTAACTACCAAGTCTTTCTATATTTTTGTTTATTATAACAGAAAAAAAAGTAAAAAAACAGTCAGTGGACTGCTTTTTTACTTTTTGTGTTTGTCGTTAAAGAATGGCAAACTGAATGGGTGACTGATAAATCAGATAAATAAGAATAAGCTGAATAATCAAGATAAAAGGTAACCCATATAGAAAATACCAGTGTCTGGTTTTGTGTCGAAAACCAAACATTCCAAGGATTGTCCCAAGGGTTCCAAAAGCAAGAGAAAGAACAAAAAATGTAGATTCTGGAATACGAAAACTATGTTTTTTTGCCTTCCACTTATCAATACCCATAAATATAAATCCTGCAAGATTGATAAGAATCAAATAGATAATTACAAACAGCAAAACACTCATAGTAAAACCAAGCCTTTCCGGTGTTTAGATGGATATTATTTGTTTTTATTTACTTCTAGCATTTTCATAGCTCTTACTTTACAGGAAAGACCAAATAAATTTATAAAGCCTTCTGCATCGTGATGATCATATAAGTCGCCAGTTGTAAAAGAAGCAATACTTTCATTATATAAAGAATATGGAGAAGTAGTGCAGGCTTTGATGATATTTCCTTTGTACAATTTAAAGGTGACTTCGCCGCTTACATATTCCTGTGTTACTTCAATAAATGCCTGGACAGCTTCACGAAGTGGGGTAAACCATTTGCCTTCATATACAATATCTGCCAGTTTGTTGCCCATATTTTTTTTCATTGTGTAAGTGTCACGGTCTAAAATCAATTCTTCAAGTTGCTGGTGAGCTTCCATTAAAATCGTTCCGCCTGGAGTTTCGTATACACCTCTAGATTTCATACCAACTACACGATTTTCAACAATGTCTATAATTCCAATGCCATGTTTTCCACCTAATACATTTAACTCTTTGATAATATCTGAAACTTTCATTGTTTTTCCGTTAACACTAACAGGGATTCCCTTTTCAAATGTCATAGTAACATATTCGGCTTCATTTGGTGCTTTTTCTGGAGTGGTTGATAGCACTAAAAGATGGTCGTAATTGGGTTCCATGGAAGGATGTTCAAGTTCCAAACCTTCATGACTAATATGCCAGATGTTACGATCTCTACTATAACTATTGTTTGCAGAAAAAGGTAAATCGATACCATGTGCTTTGCAATATTCGATTTCAGATTCTCTGGAATCCATATGCCATTTCTCGTTACGCCATGCTGCGATAATTTTTAAGTCTGGAGCAAGTGCTTTGATACCAAGTTCAAAGCGAATCTGATCATTTCCTTTACCAGTTGCGCCATGACAGATAGCGGTTGCGCCTTCTTTACGAGCAATTTCCACTAATCTTTTTGCGATAACTGGTCTGGCCATACTGGTTCCCAGAAGATACTTATTTTCGTAGATGGCATTTGCCATAACACAGGGAACAATATATTCGTCACAAAATTCATCCGTTACATCTTCAATGTAAAGTTTTTCAGCACCACTGAGTTTTGCACGTTCGTGAAGCCCATCTAATTCGTCTCCTTGACCACAGTCAATACAAACACAGATTACTTCGTAATCAAAATTTTCTTTTAACCATGGAATAATTGCGGTGGTATCAAGACCACCTGAATAAGCAAGTACAACTTTTTCTTTCATATTAATAACCATACCTTTCCGTAATCTGGAATCTTTGTGTCAGCACATCGTGCAGGACACAAATTATTTTTCTTCATTTAAGAATCTGTTTTTAATATACAGCAAAGTATTTTCAAATGCAAGGATAAAATTATACACAAATATTAATAAAATAAAAATTATTTTGTATAATATTAAATTATTCTTGCATAAAAAGAATATTAGTGTATAATTATGCAATTATAAGACTGAAACAAGAAACAGATAAAGAGTGAAAAAAGTGTTGAGATAAGAAAACAGTTACAGTATGATAGAGTGAGAATCAAGCAAGCTATTAGGAATCATGAGAAAGAAGGATGTTATCAATGGAAACAAGTACTCAAGTTGACCAATACAGAATAAGACCCATGCAAATGAAAGATTATGAAAAAGTCTTTCAACTTTGGCTGAATATACAGAATTTTTCGATTCGATCATTGGATGACTCGAAAGAAGGAGTAGAAAGATTTTTGGCACGAAATCCAGAAACCAGTGTGGTTGCAATCATGGATGATAAAATAGTAGGTTCTATTCTGTGTGGTCATGACGGACGTAGAGGTTGCTTTTATCACGTGTGTGTGGATAAGGACTATCGACGACGTGGGATTGGAAAAGCCATGGTAGCAGTGTCCATGGAAACCTTACGGAAAGAAAACATCAATAAGGTTTCCTTAATTGCATTTACAAAAAATGATGTTGGAAATGCATTTTGGAATCATATAGGATGGACGAAAAGAGAAGACTTAAATTATTATGACTTTGTACTAAATACAGAAAATATTGAACGATTTACACAATAAATGATAGAAGGAGCTAGATTGGAATATGGATTCAATTAAAATAATACAAGGTGGAGTAACAGCAGCAAAAGGTTTTTTTGCAGCAGGAGTAGAAGCAGGAATTAAGTATGAAAATAGAAAAGATATGGCTTTAATTTATAGCGATAGTCCTTGCAGGGTTGCGGGAACGTTTACCAGCAACTTAGTAAAAGCAGCCTGCGTTCTGTGGGATCAGGAAGTGGTTGAAAATGTGGAATATGCACAGGCTGTTGTGGTAAATTCGGGTGTAGCCAATGCTTGTACTGGGTCTCAAGGGTATGAGTATTGTGAGCAAACAGCTGTTAAAATGGCGGAGGCTTTTTCCATTGATCAGGATGCAGTTTTAATTGCCAGTACTGGTGTGATTGGAAAACAATTACCGATGGATCGAATAAAAATTGGGATTGATAAACTTGCTTTAGCCAAGGAAAATACAATAGAAGCTGGAGCAAATGCTGCGGAAGCCATTATGACCACAGATACGCATTCCAAACAGTTTGCGGTGGAGTTTGAACTGGATGGAAAAAAGGTTACCTTAGGTGGTATGTGTAAAGGTAGTGGAATGATACATCCCAATATGTGCACCATGTTAGGATTTCTGACTACGGATTTATCCATTTCAAAAGAACTCTTAAAAGAGGCTTTGAAACTAGATGTGGTTGATACCTATAATATGGTTAGTGTAGACGGGGATACTTCAACCAATGATACCTTGTTGATTCTTGCAAACGGGGAAGCTGGTAATGAGGAAATTACGAGCAAAAATTATGCCTATGAGGTATTTTGTAAAGCTTTAAATATGGTAAATACAGAGTTGGCAAAACAGATGGCTGGAGATGGAGAAGGAGCAACCGCTCTGTTTGAAACAAAGGTAATTCATGCAAAAACAAAGGAACAGGCAAGAGTTCTTGCAAAATCTGTGATTTGTTCTAGCCTTACGAAGGCTGCTATTTTTGGACATGATGCTAATTGGGGTCGTATTCTTTGTGCCATGGGGTATTCCGGTGCAGAATTTAATCCAGACTACATGGATTTATATTTTCAGGGAAAAAGTGGAACTATATTAATTTTCCGTGATGGAGTTGCTACGGACTATAGTGAAGAGGAAGCTAGTAAAATCTTATCGGATTCCCAAGTAACCGTGCTTGTTGATTTAAAAGAGGGTACTTGTGAAGCAGCAGCTTGGGGCTGTGATTTATCCTATGATTATGTGAAAATTAATGCGGACTATCGCTCCTAAGAAAGGGAAGGTTATAGATATGACTGATATGATGAATCAAGTACTCCAAAAAGCAGAGGTTTTAATAGAAGCCTTGCCATATATTCAAAAATTCAATCGTAAAATTATCGTTGTAAAATATGGCGGAAGTGCAATGAGTAATGAAGAACTTCAGAAAAATGTGATTAAAGATGTAGCGCTATTAAAACTGGTTGGTTTCAAACCGATTATCGTTCATGGTGGTGGGAAAGAAATTAGTAACTGGGTTGGTAAAATTGGGAAAGAAGCAAAGTTCGTGAATGGACTTCGTGTAACCGATGAAGAGACCATGGAAGTAGCGGAGATGGTACTTGGACGTGTAAATAAAAGACTGGTATCCATGGTTCAGGAACTGGGTGTGAATGCCATTGGTATTAGTGGAAAAGATGGTGAACTTTTACGTGTGGATAAAAAATATTCGGATGGGCAGGATATAGGATTTGTTGGAGATATCAGACAAGTGAATGAGAAAATACTGTTAGATCTTTTAGAAAAGGATTTTCTTCCTATCGTTGCACCGATTGGATTGGATGATCAATACGATACCTATAATATCAATGCAGATGATGCAGCCTGTGCGATTGCAAAGGCAGTCAATGCGGATAAATTGGTGTTTCTAACTGATATTGAGGGATTGTATAAGGATATTAATGATAAATCCTCCTTTATATCCAGGCTTACAGCAGATCAGGCAGATGATCTAATTGCGGATGGATTTATTGGTGGAGGGATGCTGCCGAAATTAAATAATTGCACCTCAGCAATTCGAAATGGTGTAAGCAGAGTCCATATCTTGGACGGTAGAATTCCACACTGCCTGTTACTTGAAATTTTTACCAATGAAGGAGTTGGAACAGCGATTTTAGCAGAAGAAGAATAGGAGATACTACCTTGGAAAAATATATTTTAGAAGCGGAAGAGGCACTTTTACATACCTATAACCGGTTTCAAATTGTTCTTGATAAAGGAGAAGGTGTATATCTATATGATTTAAATGGCAAAAAATATTTGGATTTTGTGGCTGGAATAGCAGTATTTGCGTTGGGCTATCAGAATCAGGAATATAATAATGCTCTTAAAAATCAAATTGATAAACTAATCCATACATCCAATTACTATTACAATGTTCCAGCAATCGAAGCTGCAATGAAACTAAAGAAGGCCAGTGGACTGGATCGTGTTTTCTTTACCAATAGTGGTGCAGAAGCCATGGAAGGCGCAATCAAAGCGGCTCGAAAATATGCTTATTTAAAAGATGGAAAGAAAGATCATGAAATTATAGCGATGGAACATTCCTTTCATGGAAGAACCATGGGTGCATTGTCTGTAACTGGAAATGTGAAATACAGAGAACCTTTTGAACCATTGATTGGTCACATTCGTTTTGCCACCATGAATGATTTTTCAAGCGTCCTGAAACAGGTAAATGATAAAACCTGTGCCATTGTTTTAGAAACCGTTCAGGGAGAAGGGGGAATTCATCCTGCTGATTATGGTTTTTTAAAACAAATCAGGGAACTTTGTGATAAACAAGATATTTTATTAATTTTAGATGAGATACAGTGTGGTATGGGCAGATGTGGAACCATGTTTGCGTATGAGCAATATGAGATAGTACCTGACATAATGACAACGGCTAAAGCATTAGGCTGCGGTGTACCTGTTGGTGCATTTTTGATGAAAGAAGCTGTAGCTCAGTCTTCTTTAACAAGTGGTGACCACGGTTCTACTTATGGAGGAAACCCTTTGGTATGTGCAGGGGTATCAAAAGTGTTTGATTTGTTCGAAAGTCAGGATGTATTACACAATGTTAAAGAAGTTGGTGCATATCTTTCAAAAAAATTAGATGACCTGATGGAAAAATATGATATAATAAAGTTTCATCGTGGCATTGGACTTATGCAGGGATTAGAGTTTGACATTCCTGTAGGAGAGATTATTCAAAAAGCACTTAGTAAAGGCCTGATTTTAATCAATGCAGGACCCAACATTATTCGATTTGTTCCACCTTTGATTATTCAAAAAAAACATGTGGATGAAATGATAGAACTATTTGAACAATGCCTTTCAAATTAACCTGTTTTGTACAGGTCTATTGGAGGAATAATTAGAAATGAATTTAAAAAAACGTCTCTTTATTGTATTAATTATGATTTGCTTTCTTGCCCTGGAATTCTATGTGGCAGACAGGTCTTTAAAGGCTCAGGAAAATGAATTTCACGGAATTATACCAGCAAAAGATACACTTTATTTATGGTATACAGATGAAGACTTAACCGAATATTTAAATAGCGCAGCCCTTGATTACTATGAGCAGACAGATGTGAGGATAGTACCAAGACTTACATCAGCCTTAGAATATCTGGAACAAATTAATGAAGCCTCTTTAAAAGGAGTTGAAATTCCAGATCTTTATATTATAGGAAATGAATCTTTGGAAAAAGCATACCTTGCTGGTCTTGCCTCTGTTGTTACGGACCCACTTGGAAAATTAAACTTGACCAATTATCCATCTACAGCACTCAATGCGATTACTTATAAGGATAAGAAAGTTGCTTACCCATACTATTTTCAAACCAGTATATTTGTTTATAATAAGACATATCTGAAGGATTCTGCACTTGCACTTGTAACAGCAGAACTGGAAGGGACTGGTGAAAACAATGATGAATTTACAGAACTAACAGAAGAGGAAATCGCCTATTTAGAATCTGAGGGAACCGCAGCGACGAATCAGGAAGACAGTACCACCACAACTATCTCAGAAGAAGAAATACAGCTTCTTGCAGAAGAAAAGATGGAATCCATGATTCCAAAAACAATCGATGACATTTTGACGATGGCAAATGAGTATGATGCGCCTGAGAATGTAGAGGTTGTCTTTAAATGGGATAATTCAGACATCTTTTATAACTATTTTATGGTTGGAAATTATATTTCTGTTGGAGGGGAAACCGGGGATGATGCTTCTAATATTAGCATCTATAATAAAAATGCAATAGAATGTTTAAAGGTTTATCAAAACTTAAATTCCTTCTTCTCCTTAAGTACAGAGGAAGTGGTTTATCAGGATGTGGTTCAGGACTTTATTGATGGAAAAGTTGTTATGACTGTAGCAACAACGGATATGATACAAAAATTGGAAGATGCCAAAGCACAGGGAAATTTTCAGTATGAGTATGAAGTAACCACCTTACCAGATATTTCGGCAACCTATCAGTCAAGAGGACTTTCGGTTACCAATGCATTGGTAGTGAATGGCTATTGTGATAATAAATCTGCCGCTAATGCATTTGCACAGTACCTGACCTTTGAACGTGGCGAAAATTTATACGCTAGAAGCGGAAAGATAGCCACAAAGAGTTCGGTGCAGTATGAAAATTCTCAAATTAATGCCTGTCTTCAAGAGTATGCCAGATCAATTTCTATTCCAAAGATGCTAGAGACCAGTAATTACTGGGTTGCCTTAGAAATTACCTTTGATAAAATATGGAGTGGCGAAAATGTAAATCTGAAGTTGAAGGAATTATCAGAGCAGATTATGACCCAGGTAACGGGAGAAGCTTTTGTAGAAGAAACCATTGTAGAGTAAACCATTGTAGAGTAAACAAGTAGTAAGATTGAAAAGCGTCACATTTTTGTGACGTTTTTTATAATTTAACTTGTAATCAAATTTTAGATAACATACAATTAATTTATGTCAGCACAGAGGGGCCTTTGTGGAGACGAAATATGAAATTAAATAGAAAAAAGCTTTATTTTTTTTGTATTATGAAACAGCTATTTCCTTTTTTAGTAGTTTTACTCTTGTTTATAGGGTGCAAAAAACAGGAAACACTGGTAATATCAGAGGATGATTTAGAACAAACGGAGCAAGAACTACAGCTTGAGAATGATCAGTTTCTTGTTGAAAAAGAAGTAGTGACAGAAGTAAAACCTTTAGAGAAAGAATTAATTTATGTTCATGTGTGTGGATATGTTTTAAATCCAGGAATTTATGCATTGGAAAAAGACAGTCGCATTTACCAGGCCGTGGAAGCGGCGGGAGGTTATTTACCTCAGGCAGCAAAAGATTACCTAAATCAGGCAAAGATTCTGATGGATGAAGAAAAAGTAGTTGTCTATAGTCGCAAAGAGGTAGAAGGTTTTGCTGAGGAAGAATTGACAGAATCTGTTTACTATGGGGAACCTACTGTGACGGATCTAAGTAAGAATGATTCTAATCTGAATCTGGTGAATATCAATGAGGCAGATTTAGAGGAACTTATGACTTTGCCAGGGATTGGCGAAAGCAGAGCACAACTTATTCTTGAGTATAGGGAAAATACAGGTGAATTTCAATCTATCGAAGAAATTCAGCAAGTGAATGGAATTAAAGAAGGTTTGTTTGAAAAATTAAAAGATAAGATAACAATCAGGTAGGAGTGAGACAATGGGAAAGAAAGTTTTGGTTGTGGATGATGAAAAATTAATTGTTAAGGGGATACGTTTTTCACTGGAACAGGATGGTATGGAAGTGGATACTGCTTTTGACGGAGAAGAAGCACTGCAAAAAGCCACCGAACAAGAGTATGATTTAATATTGCTTGATATTATGCTTCCCAAACTGACAGGATTTGAGGTTTGTCAGCAAATTAGGGAGTTTTCCAATGTACCCATTGTGATGTTAACCGCGAAAGGCGATGACATGGACAAAATACTTGGTTTGGAATATGGAGCAGATGATTATATTACAAAACCTTTTAATATTCTTGAAGTGAAAGCCAGAATCAAGGCAATTATGAGAAGAACCACTACAAAAACTGGTAAGGATGAAGTTGGTAAAATTCTGGAAAGTGGCGATATGAGACTGGAATGTGATGGTAGAAGAGTTTACATTGCAGGAAAAGAAATTAACCTCACAGCTAAAGAATTTGAAGTTCTAGAGCTCTTATTATCCAATCCCAACAAAGTATATAGTAGAGAAAATCTTTTACACCTTGTATGGGGAACCGATTATCCTGGAGATATTAGAACAGTTGATGTTCACATCAGACGTCTAAGGGAGAAAATAGAAAGCAACCCATCGGAACCAAGATATGTGCACACAAAATGGGGTGTTGGATATTATTTTAAGAGATAATGAGGTTATTGGATGTTAAGCAGATTAAAGCAGTTTTTTTTGAAATTTAAAATCATCAGAGGGTTAAGAGTCCGCTTTTTCTTTATTATATTTTTGGCAGGACTTATACCGAGTCTTGTTATTCATTATGGGATTTTACAAGGTTATGAAAGTAGAGCCGTATCACTTCGTACTTCTGATATTCAGAATCAGTTATTGATACTTGCAAATCATTTGGTAAACTATAATTATTTATTAGATACCACATCGGAAGTAATCAATGCAGAATTAGACCAGCTGTCGAATCTCTATGACGGTAGGGTGCTAATTATTGACCAGGATTATAAAGTTATCAAAGATACTTATGGTATTAGTGAGGGGAAAACCATAATTTCAGAAGAAGTTATTCAGTGTTTTAAAGGAATGAATACCACAAATTATGATGAAATAAATCGTTATATTGAGGTTACAACACCAATTTATCAAACGATTACAGTCACCTCAGCCAGCACCAAGGATCAGAATACGATTTTAATGGATGAAGAAAAGCAAAGCGTTGTAAAAGGCGTTATGTTAACAAGTGTTTCCACGGATTTTATTGAGACCACATTGGAAATTTTAAAAAGAAGAGCATACATCATTGAGTTGGTTATGATGGTTATTGTAGTAGGACTTTCGGCCTTTGCATCCAGAATTATGACAAGACCATTTGAAAGCATTACAAACAGCATCAATGATATCAAAGATGGATTTCATTATAAGCAAATCGCAATTAAAGGCTACTGGGAAACAGAGCAAATTATTGAAGCCTTTAATCAGCTGCTTGGAAGGATGAAAGTGCTTGATAATTCGCGACAGGAATTTGTTTCCAATGTTTCCCATGAACTTAAAACTCCCATTACATCTATGAAAGTACTTGCAGATGCCCTACTTTCTCAAGAGGAAGTTCCAAATGAACTTTACCGGGAATTTATGGAAGATATAGCAGATGAAATAGATCGTGAAAATAAAATTATCAATGATCTTCTTTCGCTTGTTAAAATGGATAAGACTGCGGCGGACTTAAATATAACAGCAGTAGATATGAATGCATTAATCGAGTTGATACTAAAAAGACTTAGACCCATTGCAAAACAAAGTAATGTGGAATTAATTTTTGAAAGTATTCGACAAGTTACCGCAGAAGTTGATGAAGTCAAGATGACGCTGGCCTTATCCAACCTGATGGAAAATGGAATCAAATATAACCGCGAAGAGGGCTTTGTAAAAGTAACCTTAGACTGTGATCATCAGTTTTTTGTTTTAACGGTGGAAGATTCTGGAATTGGTATTCCAGAAGAAGCCCTGGAACATATATACGAACGTTTTTACAGAGTTGATAAGTCACACAGCAGAGAAATCGGTGGAACCGGACTAGGTCTTTCGATAACCAGAGGAACTATTTTGATGCATCGTGGATCTGTAAAAGTTACCAGTGAAGAAAATGTAGGAACAAAATTTGTTGTGAAGGTTCCATTGAATTTTAGTATGTAAGGAGATAGATTGATGAAAAAACATTGGATTATCGGATTGATTTTCTCTCTCGTATTCTTACTGATGGGATGCGGCAGCAGCAGTGGAGATAAAAGTGGTCAAACATTTGAGTTATTTTTTATCAACAGAGAAGAAACTAGGATATCAAAGTTTCCCTATCAACTAGAGACAGTTCCAGTGATAGATCAGACGGAAACAAAAGATGATGAAACTATGAAAGCGCAGATTGTAGAGATGTTAACCTTATTATCGACAGCTCCTGAGCAATCGGAATACAAAGCACCTATTTTTGAAAAACTTGGAAAAGTAAAATATGTATATTTAAATGGACAGGTAACCTTATATTTTACAGATGCCTATTATGAGTTAGAAGGCACTACAGAGGTACTTTGCAGAGCAGCTATAGTAAAGACATTGACACAGTTAGAAGGTGTTGATTATGTCAGTTTTATGGTAGCAGAAGAACCATTAAAGAATGCCAGCGGTAACTTGATTGGTTTTATGACAGCCGAAACATTTATCGATAACGAGGGTGCTCAAATCAATGCCTATGAAAAAGCAAGATTAAAGCTTTTCTTTACAGATGCTGAAGGAACGGAATTGGTGGAAGCAACCAGAACGGTAGTGTATAGCAGTAATATTTCGCTGGAAAAATTAGTGGTGGAGCAACTGATAGAAGGACCAACAAATCCGGAATTGTCACCAACCATTATGGATACCACAGATATTATTAACATACGTGTAAAGGATGCGATCTGTTACGTTAATCTTAGTGATGACTTTCTTCAAAAAGTAAACAATGTATCAGGAGAAGTGACATTATATTCTCTTGTAAATTCTCTAACAGCTCTGACAGGCGTAAACAAAGTACAGATATTAATCGATGGGGAAACAGATGTGAAATTTCGTGAGAATATGAAATTAACGTCTCAATTTGAGAGAAATCTTTCTCTGGTAAAATAAAAAACAGCCTTTTAAAGGAGGGCATTATGAAGCGACCTTTGTTACTTGCGGCGTTCATTTTGCTTTCCTGTATTTGGTTTTACACAACACTTAGGGTAAAGTCTCCGCCTTCCTGGCAACAGCTGGAGGGATCAAAAATCCAGGTTTTAGGACGCTTAAGTCACAAAGAATATAAAAGCGACCAATGGATACTTTATTTAAAAGACTGTCGTGTTTTAAATACCATTGATACAGGTGGGCAAAATCAATTCATTCAAACAGAACTTGGTCTTCTTTGTTCATTTAAAGAAGATGAAGAATATTCAATTCCTAACATTGGCTCCATAATCCAAATCAATGGAACCTTGTCAATCTTTCAAAATCCCGGAAATCCCGGAGAATTCAATTCCAAAAAGTATTATGAATCCATAGGTTATCAAGGAAGATTATATCATGCCAGTATAGAAGAAGTGCAAGAAAACCGACTTGCTTTTACAGAAGGCTTCTACAGGGCCAGATTATTTTTGTCAAAAAAGCTACCTATGGTAATGAGTGAGAAAAATGCTGCGTTTCTAAATGCAATGATACTTGGTAGCAAAACGGAGCTTGATCAGGAACAAAAAGAGCTATTTGTAAGAAATGGGATTTCCCACGTGTTATCTATATCGGGATTTCATATTTCACTTGTAGCAGCAGTTCTATCTTTTTTTCTGGAAAAGTTTCCGATCTCAAAAAAAAAGCAGGCAATTTTATCCAGTTGTATATTACTTAGCTATGGGTTTTTAACAGGTATGGGTGTATCAACCCTGCGAGCGCTTTTGATGAGTTTTACAAGACAGTCTGCTATCCTCTTAAAAAGATCTTATGATCAAAAAACAGCACTTGCACTTTCTAGTATTCTAATTCTTATGGTACAACCGCAATATTTATACCATACTGGTTTTCAATTATCATTTCTTGCCATGGCTGGCATTTCCTATTCAAATAGCAAAAAAAAATCCGCAGAAACATTTTTTAAAAAATTAATGCAAAGTTTGAAACAAGGATGTATGATTTCCATATTTTCCATACCAATATTAGCGTCCACATTCTATGAAATTACGTTTACGTCCCTTATCTTAAACCTGATTATCCTTCCATTGACCACTGTGATTTTATATATTGGTTTCATCACCTTAGTTCTCACCTGCCTACATCCCTTACTTGGTCAAATCCCAGGGTTTATCTTAGATCACATATTATGGGGACAGGAATTTATCTGTAAGATATTTGATGGACTTTGGCTGCGAAGCTATATCTGTGGTGACATACCTAGTTGGAAAATCATGATATATTTTCTGTTTCTTGCACTTTTCTTTTTACGTCCGAAGAAGTTTCGTCAGAAACAAAGCTGGAAGGGTATAGTCTTTCTTTTTCTAAATATATTGGTACTCCTTATGCCATGGCATAGAGTATGGAAGATATATCAGCCACCAGAAATCACGATGTTGGATGTTGGACAGGGAGAAGCTGTTTTGCTGCAGTCACCCTCCGGTCACAGTTATCTGATAGACGGTGGTAGCCTGAGCAAACAAGATCTTGGTAAATATATTTTAGTTCCAGCGCTGAAATACTATGGAATCAGAAGTCTGGATATGATTTTTATAACACACGTGGACAAGGATCATATCAGTGGAATTCTTTGGTTATTGGAAATGCAAAAGACAAGCCAAATATCAATTAAAGCGCTTTCCTTACCCCGAATAAAAAATCCAGATGAAACATATGAAGAAATCATAAGGTTATGCCGTGAGAGTGGGGTTAAAATTTATTTTCTTGAAGAAGGAGACAACATTGAAGATGATTGCTTTCAGTTTCAGGTATTGCATCCAGAATTTAAGGAAGAAGTCTTGGATCGAAATGATAACTCTTTAGTCTTGCACTTTCAGTATGGATATTTTAAAGGGTTGTTTACTGGGGATATTTCAGAAAAAGTAGAAAAAAAATTACAAAAGAAAGTAGGCGATAAACTTCAAAATCTTCAGTTGCTAAAAGCTGCTCATCATGGATCTGATTATTCCAACTCACCTGAGTTTTTACACCATATAAATCCATCCTATGTCATAATATCGGCAGGTAAATATAATTCCTATGGCCATCCTGGAAAACGATTTCTTGCAGATTTAGAGCAAGAGGAGATAAAATATCATGTTACTGCATATCATGGAGCTATCTTCATAAAAATCCACCAGGAAAAGAAAGAATTTTCAGTAGAAACCTATACCAAATATTAGGCTTATGATACAATAGGCAGTATGAAAAAGTTCTATTTTCTAGAATTCATTAAACGTAGCATTAAAGGTGGTCACATTGAAGAATATACAGGAAGATATCAAAACGAATCAGTTTAAAAAACTCTATCTTTTTTATGGTGAAGAGGCATATCTGAAAAAACAATATCGTGACAATTTAAAAAAGGCTTTAACACAGTCAGAAGACACTATGAATTATCATTATTTTCAGGGTAAAAATGTTCCGGTCGGGCAGATTATTGATCTTTCTGAGACGCTACCGTTTTTAGCGGAACGAAGAGTTATTTTTATTGAAGACAGTGGGCTGTTTAAAAGTGGTGGGGAACAACTGTCAGATTATCTGAAAGAAATTCCGGATTCTACTTGTTTTTGTTTTGTTGAAACAGAAGTAGACAAAAGAAGTAAACTTTTTAAAGTTTTGCGTGATGAAGGCCGTGTGGTGGAGTTTGTAACACCTCAGGAAGCGGATTTAAAACGTTGGATTCTTGGCTTTGTTAAAAAGGAAGGCAAGCAAATTTCGGAATCCACCTTATTATTGTTTTTAAGCAAAACAGGAAATGATATGGAAACCATTCGTCAGGAGTTAGAGAAGCTGTTCTGCTACACCCTTCAGAAGGATCAAATTGAAAAAGATGATATAGAAGCAATTTGTTCCAGTAGAATATCCAATCATATTTTTGATATGATTAATCATATTGCAGAAAAGAACCAGAAAATGGCACTCACTCTTTATTATGATCTTCTCTCTTTGAAAGAACCACCACTTCGAATTCTTTTTCTTATTGCAAGGCAGTTTAATCTATTGTTGCAAGTCAAAGAATTAAAGCAAAAAGGATATGATGATAAACTTATGAGTGAGAAAACTGGACTGCAAAGTTTTGTAGTTCGTAAGTATGTTCAACAGGCAGGACGATTTCATAAAAAGGAATTGCTGAATGCTGTACAAAGTTGTGTAATGGCAGAGGAAGCTGTAAAAACAGGAAAAATTAATGATTTAATTAGTGTAGAACTGCTGATAGTTAAATATAGCAGTTAAAAATATAAGGTCGAACAGAAAGAAAGGGTTATACGTAGCATGAAGTTGTTGGAAGAAAGAATTCGAAAAGATGGCGTAATTAAGCCAGGAAATGTTTTGAAAGTAGATAGTTTTTTAAATCATCAGATGGATGTAACATTGTTTAATGAAATGGGAAAAGAGTTTGTTCGTCTTTTTCAACATAAAAAAATTAATAAAATTCTTACGATAGAGGCTTCAGGAATCGGCATTGCCTGTATTTGCGCACAACATTTTCAGGTTCCTGTTGTATTTGCAAAGAAAACACAAAGTATCAATCTAGATGGAGAAATGCTAACTACAAAAATTGAATCTTTTACCCATAAAAGAACCTATGATGTAATTGTTTCGAGAAAATTTTTAACGACAGAAGATCATGTACTAATTATTGATGATTTTCTGGCAAATGGCTGTGCTGTGGATGGATTAATTGATTTGGTAAAGAGTGCAGGAGCAACGGTAGAAGGTGTTGGAATAGCCATAGAAAAGGGCTTTCAATCGGGCGGTAAACTAATTCGTGATAAAGGTGTACAGGTAGAATCACTGGCAATCATTGATTTTATGGATGCCGAAAATGAAATTTTAGAATTCCGAAAGCAGGAGATTTAAGAATGAACCCCAAAGAACGAAAACTATTATTTGAATCCGTAGAATTTGAACAGGAATATACATACGAAAAAAGCGATTTAGGAGCAGTCTATTCAGAAAGCAGTACCTGTTTCAAAGTTTGGGCACCTACTGCAAAACAGGTGTTTTTAAAGTTATACAAAAGTGGTGATAGCAATCATCAGGACTTAATATCTAAGGAGCAGATGTTTCTAACCAATCAGGGTGTTTGGGAATTAAATAAACTGGGAGATTATGAAGGTATTTATTATACCTATAATCTCATTCAAGAAGATGAGGAAGTAGAAACCATAGATCCATATGCAAAGGCTTGTGGAGCGAATGGAATCAGAGGGATGGTTGTAGATTTGAAAAAAACAAATCCCAAAGGATTTGATCAGGATGCCAACTTTGTTAGACAATCCAAGACACCAATTATATATGAACTTCATATCAAGGACTTTTCTTATGATAAAAATGCAGATTTTCCTGAAGAAGTAAGGGGAAAGTATCTGGCGTTTGAAAAAGAACAGGTTACCTTATGCAAGGAATCAAGTTTTCCAGTTGGTATTCAGTACTTAAAAGAGTTAGGGATTACCCATGTACATTTATTACCTGCCTTTGATTTTGCCTCTATTGATGAGACCGGTGGAAGTGATCAGTTTAATTGGGGCTATGATCCATGTAACTTTAATATACCAGAAGGATCCTATGCAACAGATGTTCAGGATGGACATGTTCGAATACGAGAATTTAAACAAATGGTTATGGCACTTCATCGAGCAGGATTAGGTGTCATTATGGATGTGGTTTATAACCATACTTATGATACCGATTCCTGTTTCCAAAAAACTGTGCCTTATTATTATTACAGACAGCATGAGGACGGAAGTTTTTCCAATGGTTCTGGTTGTGGAAATGAAACAGCCAGCGAACGAGTGATGTTTCGTAAATATATGCTGGATTCTATTATGTATTGGGCAAAAGAGTATCATATTGATGGCTTTCGCTTTGATTTGATGGGACTTCATGACATTCAGACCATGAATGAGATTAGAGATAGATTGGACAGTATTTCCAGAGATATTCTGATGTATGGTGAACCCTGGACTGCAGGAGAGTCACCAATGGGTAAGGAAGCTCTACCTGCTGTGAAAGCCAATGTTCATTTGCTTCATCCACGAATCTCAATTTTTCTGGATAATACCAGAGATGTGATAAAAGGTAGTGTATTTGATGGAAAAGAACCTGGATTTATTAATGGCAATGGAAAACTTAT
>CANRGO010000057.1 GCA_947630125.1 uncultured Lachnospiraceae bacterium
AAGACGATCTTCTGGAACAAAACTCATACTGATTCCAAGTTGTATTATTTCAGATGGGCTTTTTCCAAGTATATTTTCTTTGTTATATAAAATTGCTCCACATTTTGCTTGCATAAGTCCTGCTATTGTCTCACAAAGCTCCTTTTGACCACTTCCAGCAACCCCAGCAACCCCAAGAATTTCGCCTCGTTTAATATCAAAACTTACATCTTCTAATGCTTTACTTTTATCAGAATTTTCAATGGTTAAATCAACAACCTTTAAAATGGTTTCGTTGTTTTTTACCTCACCTCTTGCAATTTCTAAATTTACAGTTCTACCTACCATTAATTCCGTCAAAGATTTTGTATCGCTTTCTTTTGTGTTAACTGTAGCAACACTTTTTCCTTTTCTAAGGATGGTAACTCGGTCACTCACAGATAAAACTTCCTGAAGTTTGTGCGTTATAATAATAATTGCACAGCCTTTTTCTTTCATTGTTTTTAATATTGAAAAAAGTTTATCACTTTCCTGTGGCGTTAAAACTGCTGTTGGCTCATCCAATATTAAAATGTCAGCTCCTCGATATAAAACTTTTAGTATTTCAACTGTTTGCTTTTCACTGACACTCATTTCTGAGATTTTTTTATAAGGATCAATATCAAGACCATAAGATTCACTGATATCGCGTATTTTTCGACTTAATAATTTATCACGTTCTCTTTTTTCTTTTGTACCAAGAACGATATTTTCCATTGCACTAAAAGCATCCACAAGTTTAAAATGTTGATGTATCATTCCAATTTTGTAGCCTATCGCATCAGAAGGAGAATGAATAGAAGCCTCTTCACCATGTATCAAAATCTGGCCTTTATCCGGATGATATATTCCAGAAAGCATGTTCATAAGTGTTGTTTTTCCAGATCCATTTTCGCCAAGTAGGGCAAGGATTTCACCATATTTTAATGTTAGATTGATTTCATCATTCGCAATAACGCTACCAAAGGTTTTCGTTATCTTTTTACATTCAATTGCAAATTTTTCTTGATTTATATTTGACATAAATGCTCCACTCTTTTTAACTTTTATTAAAAAAAGGCGGCCAGAATGACCGCCCTCAAGTAAATTTGTCTAAACTATTTCACACTAACATTTTTAAAGTACCAGTTCATACTTCCTGTAATTTCAGCATCTGTTAAGGAAGCGCCCTCAACACCAACGGTGGTTCCATCATTGGTTTCGATTACACCAGAAAATACATCCCATTCTCCTGATAAAATCTGTGCTTTTACAGCTTCAATTGCTTCAGCAGTACCATCCGCAGTAAAATCTGCAAGTGGTGCAATATCAACTAATCCATCTGCCATACCACCAAAGTAGTTTGCACTGGTCCATGTTCCATCAATAAGTGATGAAACTGCCTGTGTATAGTATGCTCCCCAATTCCAAACAACAGAAGTAAGAACAGCTGCTGGAGCATCTTTTGACATGTCTGAGTTATAACCTACACCATAAACACCAGCAGCTTCTGCTGTGGTCTGTGGATTCGATGTGTCACAGTGCTGACCAATTACATCACAACCTTCTGCAATAAGTGCTTGTGCAGCCTGAGCTTCACCTTCTGGATCAAACCAGCTGTTTGTTACTTTTACATATACTTCACAGTCTGGGTTCACAGAATATGCACCCATAGCAAAGGCATTTACACCGCCTGTTACTTCTGAATTATCCTGTCCCATTGCTGCAACATAACCAATTTTATTACTTTCTGTTTTTAATCCTGCCGCAATACCTGCAAGATATCTTGCCTGATAAATACGACCAAAATAATTATTAAAATTTACACCATTTGATTTATATCCTGTACCATGTGAAAATACTACTTCTGGAAATTCTTCTGCTAATGCTTCGCAAGTGTCCATGTATCCCCAGCTTGTTGCAAAAATAATATTACAGCCTTCTTCAATACATTCTCTCATCGCATTCTCAATTGCTGTTGCATCACCATCATTCACATTGTTTTTACGAATGATCTGACTATCATCTAGTCCAAGTGCTGTTTGCATAGCTACAATTCCCTGATCATGTGTATAAGTATAACCACTTCCTTCTGCAGGATCTGTAATGTGAATAACACCTACTTTAATATCCTCTTTTGCAACACTTGGCATTACACTAGTTGCTTCCTCAGTAACTTCTGTTGTGCCTTCTTCTGTCACCTCAACAACTGTTTCTGATGTGTTTTCTGTACTTTCTTCAGTCTGTCCGCAAGCTGTTAATGATGCAATCATGACAACCGTTAAAAGTAAACTCACTAACTTTTTCATAAATTTCCTCCTCGACTTAATCGAAAGAGGCAAAATAAAATTATTTTGCCTCTTTGCATATTTCCTCAATCACTCTATAACAGATTTCTAAAAAAATCAACCCAAAATTAAAAATTATGAAAACTTTTCGTAAAATATTTACATAGGTTGTCCATATAATACTCCCCTGGAACCCGTTGCAATATAAAACCTTCCAAATGTTCTGCAATCTCCATCGATACTATTTATTTCACCAAACATTTGTCCTTCGGTATTAATTCGCTGCCAGGTTTTTGCCTGATCAAGAGAACGATAAAAGCCATACTCTTTGTTTATAACTCCAGAAATATAGAAGGCTTTGTCTTCCTCCATATATACTCCATGTTCTCTTTGTAAGCCAAGCCCCAAACGATATATGATATCTTGATCTTTTGTGAGTTTTAAAAAATGAAAACTGTCTGTGTTTTTATTATATGTCATTTTCCAAAGTCCATGAATATTCAGTGCAAGGTAAAAGATACCTTCTTTCCCTGATTCCCCACGAACTTCGGTTTTGTTTGCACAATCTATATAGGTGAACAGAACCTTTGGAAAATCAGTAGGGGTTTCATACTGATAAAATGTCACTCCACCATCTTTACTAAGATATATTTGAGACTGATCGCCAAACCCATACATAAGTTTTGGATTTACTCGATCTGAAAACACTTTCATAAAACCAGTTTTTATTTCTTTTTTTTGTAAATCATATACTCGAACTTTAGAAAAGGATTTCCCTTTGTTCGTAGAGCAAATACAAAGTTCTATAGGAAGCGATATTTGATCCGCAACGCTCCATACAATATTCTCCCCATCACTGGATAACGCAACCCAACCTGAGTTCACATTTGGGCTTTCAATTTGATGAAGTTTTTCATCGATTTTATCACTGATTCCAAAAGGCATAGACAAACGGGTAAATGTTTTGCATTGATCCGTTGAGTAAATAAGTCCTCCTTTTGTTTGCCCTGTCCAGTTACCTCTAGGTGTGATGATTACTTTTTGTTCATCATAATCAGAAAAATCAGCATTGATACAGGTAATATAGCGATTATTGTCTTCGTCAGCAAAAGTATTTTCACAGGGTTCATTTAAATTGCGAAAAGCAAACCCGCCTAAATCTCCTAAAATATCAAGGAGCTGAACCTCTCCCTTCACAGGACTATATACATTCAAGTGAACGGTTTCTTCTATTCCATCACAAAAATCATAAAAATAACGTTTTGTATCCAATAAATTATGGGATGTAAAAACTCCTGTTCCTGAATTAAACCATACCTCATCACTCTTAAATGGGTTGATTTTGATATCGCTCATCCAATGAATAATAGAGTGATTTCCATTGTATTCTGGTTTCATATAGGGAGCTCTGAAATTCAGTGTCCCTATCTCTAAATCATATAATGCCACTTCCCAACTATTTCCATAATCTCTAGATAGGTAGAGAATATCACCATGAGGTTTTCTACATATCGTGGTTGCAACAACTAAACCCGGAGTACTATGTCCACAGGAAATACCGCTGAACCCATAGTTTAAAACATCATCTTTTTTATGTCCACTCAAAGCAAGTGGTGTGATATCCTGATAACCACTTATCTTTCCATTTTCATCAAATTGATAGCGAATTACTTTCCCACCACAAGTATCTCCCGAATCGCAACTGTATCCATTCTCTATTACATAAGAATATGTTCCAGTTTGAGCAAAGGTTACATAAAAATACACTCCATCAAAGTCATATCGTTGTCCCACAAATCCAGACATCTTCGAGATTGTTATTTTTTGTGATTTTGGTTGCATCATTTTCTCAAAGTTCTCTCCTGAATCATAAGAAATATACATGCTATGACCGCGTAGTTCTTCATCCACTTTTGTAGTTACACCAGCAGTTGATACTATGATTTTAGTAGAATCTGGTGAAACCCAGACAAAGGTCATCCAATTTTCTCCACCTACATTAAGTTTTTTCCATGTCTTGCCATAATCTTGACTTTTTAACAAACCATCTTTCTGACTTGCAAAATATAATACATTCGAATGATTTGGATCGACTACAAGTCGAAAGCCAGTTCCACGTCCGTTTAAATTACCATGAACCAGTGCTGGTATGGTTTCATAACGAAATGTATTCCCAAAATCCTCAGAGATAGCAAGAACTCCACTCTTTCCTATATTTTCTTCTTTGCTTGTATCCTCTGAATTTACTCCACAGGCTATGTATAACATATTGGGTTTTTGATCGTCTAAGGCTATTGCAACAGGATAGCTTTCGCTTAAGTCAAACATCGTCACATGATCAATCAAACTAATCCAAAGCTTGTTCTGATAATCAAAACGATAGCAGCCTCCAATATCAGTTCTTATATAAAGTAAATCAGGTGAATGTTTATGAAAAACGAAACCAGTTACATAACCACCCCCTGGAATTGGAACATTTCGATACTCATATGGTATTTGATTCTGTAGAGCCATTTTTAATCCTCCCAAACATTTGATACCTTATTATAGCATGATTTCGGAATAATACCATCACATTTGCTAAAATTGCAGTTGTAATTTTGTACAAAATTACTTTATCTTTTCGTTTTTGAGTTCATAAGAACATCCATTCCCATTTGAAGTCCTTTTACTGTAAGTTTGAACATCGGAAATAGTTGTTTGATTTCTGTTTCTGCTTCTCTCCACGGAGCTTCTCCTGGAGCCATTTTGGGATTCAGCCAAACGACCTTCCTGTATTGTTTTTTTAATAAAAGAAGCCATTCCAATCCCGACATTCCATCATTTGGACCTCTGTAATTTCCATCTTTTGCATACAGTTCTTCTGGAGCCATCGCAGCATCCCCAACAATAATAACTTTATAATCCTGATCATATGTTCTAAATAACCACTCAGTATCTACCCAATCTCCATTTTCACATTCTGGAGTTTTATATACTTTAGAATAGATGCAATTATGAAAATAATAACTTTTTACGTCTTTTAAATGATTTGATTTATTAACCGACTGAAATAAGTCATTAATTAATGAAGTGTAGGGTATCATAGTCCCCCCTGAATCCATCAATAGAAGTACTTTAACAGAGTTTTTTCTTGGCTTTTCCATTACAATTTTTAAAAATCCACCTTGATTACAAGTGGCAGAAACGGTTTGATCAATGTCAAGTTCTGTTTTTGGAATATCTAGTCTGGTTGAAAACTGACGTAATTTACGAAATGCTTGTTGAAATTG
This sequence comes from uncultured Lachnospiraceae bacterium, assembly GCA_947630125.1. GTDB lineage: Bacteria > Bacillota > Clostridia > Lachnospirales > Lachnospiraceae > CANRGO01. The sequence goes on from CANRGO010000057.1 coordinate 5,558, forward strand.
TCTATGATCCATAACTCTGTCATCACGAAAATCTCGATATTTTTTTTCGCCGATTACTTGAAAAGCGGATTGATGACCTGTTTTCCCACCAATACGAATACCACCAAGATTTGCACCCGAATTTCCAAACGATGTTTTTCCCATCGTTCCAATCCAGTGATTACCACCATTATGCTCCCTGTCCTGTTCTTGCAAGCGTTTTAGAAACTCTTCCTTAACCTGTTCTTGATCCTGTTTTCCTTCTTCCATCAGATTCATATAATGTTTCATATCTTCCTGATTTAACTCAGTGATTTCACTTGTATCCAGCCATTTTTGTAACTGTTTCGTGTAGATATCATCAGATTTTATCTGATAGAACGTTTCTTCAAAAGCCAAATCAAACTGATCATAATCACTTTCCTTTTTGATTAGTATCATTCTGGAAATATAGTATAAATCATCAAGATTTGCTTTTACCAAACCCTGATTTAAGGCATCTTGAAACATCAGCCATTCACTAAGAGATATGGCGAGACCTTTTTGTTTTAATGCATGAAAAAAATTAAGAAACATAACATCCTCTTTTCACTGTTGTTTAAACTATTTTTGTCTTAACAATTTGCATGTCTTCATCTTTTTTAATCAACACTCCCAAAAATGGTAACTCTCCTCTCAGATCTTGTGGATTAATACCACCTTTTAATAGAGCTTGAATCCAATCAATAAATTCTGAGGTGCTTGGCTTTTTACGAACTTCTCTTAAAGAACGAATTTCATAAAACACAGCTTTGGCTGCAGTCAATAAATTCTCTTCCAGTTTTGGGAAATGGGTCTTCACAATTTCTTCCATCAAATCACCATCAGGAAACTCAATATAATGGAATATACAACGTCTCAAAAATGCATCTGGTAATTCCTTTTCTCCGTTAGAGGTAATAATAACGATTGGTCTGAATTTCGCTTTGATTGTTTCTTTTATTTCATGAATATAAAACTCCATTTGGTCTAACTCCCATAATAAATCATTTGGAAATTCCAAATCTGCCTTATCTATTTCATCAATTAATAAAACAACTTGTTCTTCACTGGAAAAAGCTTCACCTAATTTCCCTAGTTTTATATATTGTTGGATTTCATCAACTTTTGTATCACCAAATTGACCATCATACAATCGTTGTATGGTATCATAAACATATAATCCATCCTGCGCTTTTGTAGTGGATTTAACATTCCAAATATATAATTTTTTGTGTAGTGCCTGACTAATTGCTTTTGCAAGCATCGTTTTTCCTGTTCCAGGCTCTCCTTTAATTAACAATGGCTTTTCTAAAGCCATTGCAACGTTCACGCTTTGCAGCAATTCCTCACTCGCTACATAATCAATACTGCCACTAAAATTCTGTTCCATATTCCAATCTCTTCCTTTCTTAGTAAAACAAATAAAAGGTGCTAAAACCTGAAGTTCTTATCAACAATGATAAAACCAAGTTCTAACACCTTCCTATTAATTCCAGGGTATGTCTGATATTTCTAATTTTTTATCACGAATCATAAGTTCTTTTACTGCCTGATCAGCAGGTTTATTCTGAAATAGAACTTCATTCACCTGCTCAATAATTGGTAACTGTACCTGATATTTTTGCGACAGGGCAAGTGCGGCTTTGGCAGAATATACACCTTCAACCACCATTTTTACTTCTTTCATGGCTTCATCCATGGTAAGACCTTTACCAATTAGAATACCTGCTCTACGATTTCTTGAATGCATGCTGGCACAAGTTACAATTAAATCACCAATTCCACTAAGTCCGGTAAATGTTTCAAATTTACCTCCCATGGCTGTGCCAAGACGAGCAATTTCAGCGATTCCTCTGGTTATTAAAGCTGCCTTGGTATTATCTCCATAGCCTAAACCATCTGCGATTCCCGCAGCTAATGCAACCACATTCTTTAACGCTGCTCCCAGCTCAATACCCAAAACATCTGGGCTAATATAAACACGGAATACCTCATTCATAAATACATTTTGAATAAACTCTGCGGTTTCTTTCTCTTTTGCGCCAACAACTATTGTGGTAGGAATCATTCTTCCAACCTCTTCCGCATGAGATGGTCCACTTAAAACAGCCACTTTAACAGTACTCAGTTCTTCTTCAATAATTTGTGACATCGTTAAAAGTGTACTTTCCTCTATTCCTTTTGCCACATTCAAAACAATTTGATTTTCTACAACCAAATCTTGTAATAATTTTGCTGTACTTCGAATAAAAGGTGATGGAACTGCCATTACAAGTATGTCCATTCCCTTTACACTTTCCTCTAAATTGTTGGTAAAAATAATTTCCTCTGCAAGTTTTACTCCTGGTAATTTGTCACGATGTTCATGATCTCGGTTTAACATCTCAATCTCGTCTTTTAAAATTGACCAGACACTTACCTGATGTCCATTTTTATGTAATAGAACAGCAAGGGCAATACCCCAGCTTCCTGCTCCAATAACTCCAATTTTTGCCATTAAAGTTCTCCCTTATTTGATTTCTTTAAATAGGTTTTGCGTTCCTCTTTTTTAAGAAGACGTTTAATATTCTCAAAATGCTTCCAATAAGCCATCCCGGTTAAAAACAACGTAATAGTGTACATTTCAATTAAAATCTCTCTTGAAGTATGAAAAACTCCCAGCTCTCCTACAATAATCATTTGTATCATAAATCCTGCATAAACAAGCAGTGAACCTAAGGAAACATAATGAGTTGTTAAAAAAGCTCCAAAAAAAAGGAATACCCCAACAGGTAAAAAAACAGGATGAAACGCAATAATCAAACCTGCTGTAGCAGCAATACCTTTACCGCCTTTAAATTTTAAATAAAATGGAAAATTATGACCAAGGATTGCTCCTGTTCCAGCATATAGCGCATATAGATAAATCATATCAGGCTTTGAATTCCCATACATAAATCGAATTACCAAAATTGCTAAAATGCACTTAATGGTATCTCCAAGAAAAACCAAGAGTCCTGCTTTGGTACCTAGAACTCGAAGGGCATTTGTAGTTCCTGCATTTCCACTTCCAAGGCAAAGTATGCGTTCCATGTCTATTCGTTATCCTTCCGTTCTCTAATAATAAATCGTAATGGTGTTCCTTTAAATCCAAAAGATTCGCGTATTTGATTTTCAATATATCTTGTATAAGAAAAATGCATAAGTTCTTTATCATTTACAAAGATTACAAAGGTTGGTGGTTTTACTGAAACCTGGGTTATATAGTATAGTTTCAATCGTTTACCCTTGTCAGATGGTGGTTGTTGCATTGCAACTGCTTCTGACATGATTTCATTCAGAATACCTGTCGCAACTCGTAAGTTTTGATTTGCAATTACCATATCAATCACTTCATATATCTTAGAAATACGTTGTCCTGTTTTTGCAGAAATAAATAACATTTCCGCATAAGGCATATAAGCTAGTACATCACGTATTTTCTTTGTATGTTCATAAATAGTCTTATCCGTTTTTTCTACTAAGTCCCATTTATTAACGATAATAATAACGCCTTTTCCACGATCATGCGCTATTCCCGCAATTTTTGCATCCTGCTCAGTAACACCTTCGTTTGCATCAATTACAAGTACCACAACATCTGCTCGTTCTACCGCACCAACTGTTCGCACAATCATGTAATGTTCCAAATCTTCTTTTACACGACTTTTTCTTCGTAATCCAGCAGTATCAATAAATACATACTCTTTCCCATTGAAAACTACTTCTGTATCAATCGCATCACGTGTTGTACCCGCTACATCGGAAACAATAACACGATTTTCACCAATTAAACGATTCACAATAGACGATTTTCCTACATTTGGTTTCCCAACAATTGCAATCTTTGGTCTCTCATCTTCTTCTTCCTCAGAATTATGTTCAGGAAAATATGATACTACTTGATCCAACATATCACCAAGTCCTTGACGATTTGCTGCAGAAATCGGAATTGGTTCACCTATCCCAAGGTTATAAAATTCATACACATCCGCCATGAACTTATCATAATTATCCACTTTATTAACTACTAAAAGTACTGGTTTTTTAGATCTTCTGAGCATATCTGCAACTTTTGCATCAGAATCCTGAAGTCCTTGTCTAACATCAACTAAAAAAATGATGACGTCTGCTGTTGAAATTGCAATTTCTGCCTGGTCTCTCATTTGTGATAAAATAACATCACTGCTATCTGGTTCTATTCCACCTGTATCTACAATTGTAAAAGATTTATCTAACCAGGTTACATCTGCATAGATTCGATCTCTGGTAATTCCAGGTGTGTCCTTTACTATTGATATCATATCTCCAGCCAATACATTAAACAATGTAGATTTACCCACATTAGGTCTACCTACAACTGCAACGATTGGTTTTGATTTTTTTTTAGCCATGTATATCCTCCGCCCTGTCTAAAACAGGTTTCTTTCCTATCCATCTCATGCCTCATGAAATGTTTGTTCCAAGTATTGTCTCTATAAATTCTTGTCCGCTTGATTTTACAATATCTATCTTCACTTGTAAAGCCTTTTCCATGTCATCTACAGTGACGTCATCCAGAAATACATCTTCCATGGAACGCAGTACATTCTGGGGTAATAAGAGCCTTTCCCCAAGATTTAAATCTTTTAACTGTTCTATAATATCGCAACCGCATAGCAGTCCTGAGACAGTGATATGTTCTCCAAAAAAATGATTCGTTATTTCAAATACCTGAATTCGAATGTTTGGAAATATGGCTTCTATCTCTTCACTCATTTGTTTTATAAAACCATAGGCTAACTTCCCCGTTGCAATAGACATGCTCTGTTTTTTCAATACAGAAGGATGTTTCAATTTATAAAAAGGAGTACGAACTACTTTTAAAGCCTGCTGAAACTCATCCAACAACAAACGTAACATTCCTACGCCATTTTCTAATTGTAAATATCCATCGTAGCTATCTTCTCTTGGTAATTCTTCTTCTGCTAAAATATACCATTCATCGCTGGCATGGATAAAATGTAATCCTGTTTTCTCAAACACGACAGTCTGCCAACGGTGTATCATTTCTAAAACTTCCTTTGCATCCTCCTTTGTAAAAGGTTCCAACGGATATAAACCATCTCGATACTTGGATAAGCCCACCGGAACTACGGATACACTTTCTAAAATCGGAACATACTTGGATAAATCTGAAATGCTTCTCTCCAACTCTTTTCCATCATTTACCCCTTTGCAAAGTACAATCTGGCCATTCATGGTAATTCCTGCATCGTATAGTAAATCCACTTTTTTTAAGGCTTCCCCAGCAAATCTGTTATGTAACATTTTACACCTAAGTTCTGGATTTGTTGTTTGAAAAGACACGTTTATCGGAGATAGATGATACTTTATAATACGATTGATATCATGTTCGGACATATTGGTCAGTGTTACATAATTTCCTTGCAAAAATGATAAGCGGGAATCGTCGTCTTTAAAATACAAAGTTTCACGCATTCCTTGGGGCATTTGGTCGATAAAACAAAAAATACATTTGTTGTGACAGGATTTGTAATCATCCATAAGACCATTTTCAAACTCAATCCCGATATCTTCATCGCTATCTTTTTCTATTTCAATCGGTTGTAATTCACCATTTATCTTTTCTATTAATAAGGAAACTTCTTCCTCTTCTGTATAAAACTGATAATCAAATATATCTTCTATTACTTCACCATTGATTTCTAAAATCGCATCACCTGGTTCAATTCCAGCTTCCATCGCAATGCTTCCATTTTTAACTCTTGCAACAATATGTTTTTGTTTTCTTCTTTTTGGATTTTGATTCTCCATGGATTAATTCCTCCAATTCTATAAGTACTATTCTACTAGAATTCCCTTGACGTGTCACTAGCATAATGTTATAAATTATAGGGTATCAACGGTTATATTTTTATTATCCAGGAGGTTATCATGCCAAATTTAGACGAATTAAGAAACGCCATGCCTGTGGCTCCCCTTAAAATCATTGCACTGGAAAGTGCTGCCATGTTAGGCAAAAGCGTAAACGAGTATTTGGTGGATTTTCGAAAAACAATTAATAATGTACACAAACATGATAGTGCTTTTCAAGGTTATGAAGAGAAAAACTATCTCATTGATGTATTTACACCTAAGTTTGGTTCTGGAGAAGGAAAGGCTGTGATTCACGATACTGTTCGTGGTAAAGATTTATTCATTATCGTAGATATCACCAATCATTCCATCTCTTATACCTTAAATGGATTTACAAACTATAAATCTCCAGATGATCATTATCAGGATTTAAAACGTGTCATTGCAGCCTGTGCTGGGAAAGCACATCGTATCACTGTGATTATGCCTTTCTTATATGAAGGAAGACAACATAAGCGTAGCGGTCGAGAATCTCTTGACTGTGCCTTTGCATTGGAAGAACTCAGCAAAATGGGTGTATCCAATTTTATCACCTTTGATGCCCATGACCCAAGAGTACAGAATGCGACACCACTTTGTGGTTTTGATAACTTTACTCCTCCTTATCAATTCATACGAGCTCTTCTTCAGCACGAGGAAGATTTAATTGTTGATAAAGAGCACACCATTGTTGTCAGTCCTGATGAAGGAGCATTAGAAAGAAGTGTCTACTTTTCAAGTGTACTTGGTGTTGATACTGCAATGTTCTATAAAAGAAGAGATTATTCTACAATCATAGATGGTAAAAATCCTATTGTTGCTCATGAATTTCTTGGTGCTGACATTGACGGAAAAGATGTAATCATCATTGATGATATGATTTCTTCTGGGGAAAGTATGTTGGATACTGCAAAAAAATTAAAAGAAATGAATGCCAAACGAGTATTTATCTGCACAACCTTCGGACTTTTCACAAATGGATTGGAAATGTTTGATAAAGCGTATGAAAAATGTTACTTTGATCGAATAATAACAACCAATTTAAATTATAGACCTGAGGAGTTGTTACAGAAACCCTATTATGTAGAGGCAAATATGAGTAAATTCATGGCTTCCATCATTGATTTCGTGAATCACGATGTATCTTTAGGCAATGTTTTAACCCCAACCGAAAAAATTCGTGAATTTCTTTCTCGTTACAATAATCGTGAAAATATGCTTTACAATGACATACAAGCCTAAAAAAACTGCTCATTTGAGCAGTTTTTTTTAAGCCTTATACATCGGGTATTCTAATATTACTTTAAACAAATCTCCATCTAAGTATATTTTGAAATCTCCACCTTGAGCCAATGTAAGATTTTTTGCAATGGAAAGTCCAAGCCCACTACCTTCTGTTGTTCTTGAAACATCTCCCCGTATAAAACGTTCCGTCAACTGTTCCGCGTCTATGTTTAACTGATGTGCTGAAATATTTTTGATCGATAGCTGTATCATACTTTGATTTGACTGGTTTATTACAGTTTTCATATCAAGATATACTCTTGTATTTTCTAGCGCATACTTATAAATATTATTAAATAAATTTTCTATAACTCGCCACATTCTCCTGCTATCCGCATCAATATATACCGCTTCACTTGGTAAATCAGCAATTACAAACAATTTTTTTTCATCCATCTTTGTTTGAAATTCTCCCAGTGTCTGTTGAATCAACTCAACCACATTAATTTTTTCCATTTCCAACACAATATTTCCAGAACTGATTTTACTAGCTTCTACAAGGTCATCCGTTAATTGCTTTAAACGCTGGGATTTGCTATCTAAAATTTGGATATACCCTTTTATCTTTTCATTTTCAATTTCTTCTCGCTTAATCAAATCCACATAATTAATAATACTGGTTAATGGTGTTTTTATATCATGAGAAACATTGGTTATTAAATCTGCCTTGAGTTTTTCATCCTTCATACTATTTTCTACTGCTGTTTTTAGACCACTACCTATTTCATTTACTGCTTCTGCAAGCACAAGATTATCTCCATGCATTTTTTTCGTACTTATCTGATAGGAAAAATCACCTTCTTTGATGGTTCGAATACCTTTCACGATTTTTAATCTCTGCGTATTTTGCCAGAAAATAAATGCAAAAACAAAACAATCAAAAACTGCGGCAATAAAAATTCCAAGTAAAGAAAAAAGTGTGATCAGTAACAAGTTCATAAACAGAAAAAACATGTATGGAAAAAACGTACGAATAAATAAAATCCCATTATCATAAATTTTGAAGGATAAGGTTTTAATAAATAAAAATATACGTTTTCCTATCCGATACATGAACCGAAAAGTTTTATGAAGTAAATAAAAACAAATACTATATTTTAAAAATGAACGATGTAAAATTCTTCGGATAAAACTAAACAGGATGCCAAGAAAAATTCCGTTTCCTACAACTGAAATGAATGCAAGTAATAAAATGGTGGATACTTCCTCTGAGAAAAAATAACGCATATTAATCGCATCATAACCCGAGACTATTACAATCAACAGTAATAATACAATCATAAGATGAAGTTCAACAGGAATTGTATCTGCCTTTTTTAGCTGATTTTTCCACTCATATACAAAAAGTCCAATAAAAGATGCCATGTAAAGACTAAAAGCTAAAATAATAACCGCTATCATTTGCCACCAATAGGGATATACCGAATTATAGGCTTTTTGTGCAACTGAATATACATCTGAGACAGATGAAATTCGATCTAAATCTACTGCAATAAAAACTTTTGTCTGATTTCCAAAGGTATATTCATAATTATCCAAATAACTTTCCAGATAAGATGAATCCACATTCATATTGGTATCATATGTCATTTCATCAGGATTATAGTATAAATACTTTTCATAACTTTTAAAAATTTCTAAAATTTCTTCGTTAGTTTTATTTTTTATAAATTGATCCAAATTTGTAAAGTAAAACGTCTCTCCTTCTTCTGTGTTTACACAATAAAGAAAACGAATGACCCCATTTTTTTGATTATAATAATCGTCAAAGGACATATAGGTATTGTAGTTGATACTTAAATCACTAGCTGCCTGGATTAGATAATTTTTCAGTTTTACATAGTGGGCAATATTATCTGATCTAGAGAGTAAGGTTTTCCCATCTGCTGGTAAAAAGGCTTCTTCTAAAATCAAATAATAATACTTTTCGATCCATTCTAATTGATCTTCTTTTCCAATTTTTTCAAAAATTCGTTGTAACTCTTTGTTATAAAAATTAAATGCAAACGATGTGTTTGTTTCATCTATAGTAGTTTCTTGTTCTGTTAAAGCAGCTTGTTCAGATTCATAGGGTTGTCGAAGCAAGCTATCACTTTCCTCAACTGTTTCGGCCTGTGCTACTTCAAAGGAACTACCTACCTCTTGATTTTCTTCTTCTGAAAGATTCTGTTCTTCTATATCTTCCGGATTTTGGACGGTTGTGGTTTCAATTTCAATCGCTTCATTTGTTTCAGTATAAGTTTCCTCCTTATACTTTGCTATTTCCTGCTCTTGTAGAATCGTTCCATACTGATCCGTTATATTCCCAGAAGTATCAAAATAGTAACCATTTTCATCCATATAGATTTCTTCTGGTATCGTATATTCAACTGTATTAATCAATAGATTAAAGCCAAATCGATTCCACTTTAGCAAATCTTCTAATTTGTAATAGACTGGATCATTGATTAGCATATTTCCGTTATAACGATTGGAGTACTCAACAATATCAATGAGCTTGTTTGGATTATAGACTCCATTTGTTTCTAATTGATTTTTGATAACCACCATTTTGGTGATTTCTTCCATTTGTTTAATTAAGATATTCTCAAACACATAGGAATCTTCAAATGCAACATCTCTGTTATTACCATCTACTTGATAATAGTGAGTTGTCCCATCAGCCATTTCAACTGTGTAATTACCAAAAAACAACAGATAAAAGACAATTGCAGAAATAATAAAAATCGACACTGAAAGAGTACCGTAATAAATAACTTTCAGACACTTGTGATTTTTCGTCATGCTCGCTCCTTATCAATTTTATATCCTACCCCCCAGACAACTTTTAAATAGCGTGGTTCTTTCGGATTAATTTCTATTTTTTCTCGAATATGTCTAATATGAACAGCTACCGTATTATCTGCTCCAATGGGTACCTCATTCCAGATTGCCTGATAAATCTGATCGATAGAATATACTCTTCCAAGATTTTTGATTAATAATAACAAAATTTGATATTCAATAGGGGTTAGTTTTACATTCTCCCCATCAACTTCAACTTCCTTCGTTTCGTCATTTATAACCAGCCCGCCAACTTTATATATCTGATCGCTTTCTGCAGATAGGTTTCCAAGCTTCGTATACCTTCTCAATTGAGACTTTACTCTTGCCACCAATTCTAAGGGATTAAATGGTTTCGCTACATAATCATCTGCACCAATATTAAGTCCTAAAATTTTATCGCTGTCTTCCGTTTTAGCTGATAAAATAATAATCGGAAGACTATTGTTTTCTCTAATTTTAAGTGTTGCCCGAATTCCATCAAGATTTGGCATCATAATATCCATAATTAATAAATGAACTTCATGCTTTTTTATCATCGCAATTGCCTGGTTTCCATCATAAGCTTTAAGCACCTGCAAGCCTTCCTGTTCTAAGTAAATCTGAATAGCATCTACTATTTCTCTATCATCATCACATACCAAAATTGTTGTCATAGGCTACCTCTTTCTCTACATACTACTTGTCTTTCTTTTATTTAAACAGACAAATGTTAAATCACAGATAGTAAAAATATTAATATATTCTTAAAAAAATCCATACTGAAAATCAAATGCATGTTTTAGCCAGCGGATACGTGTTCCACAGATACTGACCACATCAAAGCGAATGGGAGTGGTTTCTGAAAGATTATGGCTAAAACAGTAATATTTACTAACGAACGATATAATTTTCTGCTTCTTTTTCGTTACAGCTTCTTCTGGATAACCATTTTTATCTGTACTGCGATATTTTACTTCTACAAAAACTAAGTAATTTCCATCTCTTACAATCAGATCAATTTCTCCTGCTCGGCATCGATAATTCATTTCAAGAATTTGTAAATTTTTCTGTTTCAAAAAATCAGCTGCTATTTGTTCATATTTTGTCCCTACGATACGTTTATTCATGTTGCTCCTTCTCTCTCCAGAAGTTGCATCCTATTTACTTTTCTCTCTTATTTTATCCATTGCATCCACAAATACAAGTATTTCTGCTACCACCTCATATAATTCAGGAGGTATTTTTTCACCCACCTCTAGTTTTGATAATGTCTTGGCAAGTTTTGCATCTTGATACACTGGAACATCTGCTTCTTTTGCTTTTTGTAAAATACGTTCTGCCAAAGCTCCTTGTCCTTGTGCCACTATCATTGGTGCATCTTCATCTAAATGATAAGATAGCGCAATCGCTTGCTTAATTTTTTCTTTTTTATCTGCCATTGGTACCTCCAAAATCTACATCATGCACGTACATCAAATGAATACTTGGCAATTACAGTTTTCTTTTCTTCTTCGTTAAAAATTTGAGATAATCCATAACTTTTATCTTCTTTTTTATGGACAACCGAAGAAACTTCATACCCTCTTTTCTTTAATCTTTCATCCAACAAGGACATGTGTTCTTCGATAAAATTCATCAATTCCTCAGTTTCCAGTAAAAAGTCATTTTTAACCTTGTTTCTTTCCAGTGAAATCTGAACCTCAACTTGTCCCAAATGTTCCATATGTAAACTTAAGTGGGCTGTAATTGGGCCTTCTTTTTTTGCCAGACTTTTTTTATTTGTATATACATATAAATCACCCTGTGCATTCATTCCTTTTCTTCGAAGCGGAATTTCAAGATATTGCATGGATTGATTCAGATGATTGATAAAGTCAACATGTTCTACAATATTACGCACAGATTTCATGAGTGGATGCTGTTGATCTAATTTTGATTCTAACTGCTTCAAGAGTTCCATTCCTTGATTTCGTATTGTTTCATATAACTTTGTCAAAACATCTTTTTGAGCCACTTGTTCTGGTTCTACAAACCAGTTCTTTTCGATTAGTCCTTGAATTGAGTTTTTCAAAAAATCATGTTGCATAAATTCCTTTACATCTCTTATAAATTCTATACTTTCTTTACCTTCTAGTTTTGGAGCAAGGGTTTGTAATATCTTATAAAACTCTTCCTGTTCAAAGGACTGACTTAAGTCCTTGGCATCAAAATCTAGTCGTGTGAGTAAATTGATAACCTCTGATGGCAAAGCATCTTTCACATGAACATTTGGTTTTAAAAAATCCGTAACTTGAATGTCTTTCGGTAATTGCTCAGGTTTTTCATAGGGAAACTCTGCATCTACAGTATCTTTCGTATTTTTAAAAACATGAAGTAAAATATCCAATACCTCTTTCGGTAAGGGTTCCTGTTGATGAAACAAGGTTTGTCCAAACTCTGTTTCGTTTTTTTGACTAACGATATCTGAACCAATGACATCCATAATCTGGTTTGAAACAAGTTGAATCGACTCAAGCATAAC
>CANRGO010000058.1 GCA_947630125.1 uncultured Lachnospiraceae bacterium
CCAAGCATCAGTCTGGCATCTTCTCCAATTGCTTTAATTTTATTTGTATCTCTATCAAATGCCACTACAGAAGGCTCTTTTAAAACCACACCTTTCCCTCTGATATAAACAAGAATGCTGGCTGTTCCCAAATCAATTCCAATGTCTGTGTATTGCATATAATTATGCCCCTTTCTAAACTCTCTCTATAGAAAAAAATATCCTAATTTATCCTGACATACTTAGATATTATAACTGATTGAAAGTTCTTTTTAAAGGGTTTTCACAAAAATTATACAAATAATAAGAAATGCACGAACAAAGGCAGTTCCTTCTACCTTCCATTCGTGCATCCATGCGTCATCTATATAACTTATCGGTTTTTATCCCAAAAACTTTATATCAGATTCGCTTTTTCCAACATTTTTTTAATATAGTGACCTGTATAAGAATTCTCACACAGCGCTATTTTTTCCGGTGTTCCTTCTGCAAGGATGGTTCCACCTTTATCTCCACCTTCTGGACCGATATCAATAATATGATCTGCTGTTTTTATCACATCCAGATTATGCTCAATAATGACAACCGTATTTCCACCCTCTGTAAGCTTATGCAAGATCTCAACCAGTTTATGAACATCTGCAAAATGTAAGCCTGTTGTAGGTTCATCTAAAATGTATATGGTTTTACCTGTGCTTCTCTTTGAAAGTTCAGTAGCAAGTTTTATTCTCTGGGCTTCTCCTCCTGAAAGCGTAGTAGAAGGCTGCCCTAATTTTACATAAGAAAGTCCAACTTCATATAGTGTATCAATTTTTCTGGAAATACTTGGTACATTTTCAAAGAAGGTAACCGCTTCTTCTACTGTCATATCTAAAACATCATATATGTTTTTCCCTTTATAACGTACGTCCAACGTCTCTCTGTTATATCTCTTGCCTCCACATACTTCGCAGGGAACATAAACATCCGGAAGAAAGTGCATTTCAATTTTAATAATTCCATCACCGCTGCAAGCTTCACATCGACCACCTTTTACATTAAAGCTAAAACGTCCTTTTTTATAACCTTTAGCTTTTGCATCCGGAGTGCCTGCAAATAAATCTCGAACCATATCAAATACGCCAGTGTATGTGGCAGGATTCGATCTAGGTGTACGACCAATTGGGGACTGGTCGATATCAATCACCTTATCCAACTGTTCGATTCCTTCTATATCTCCATGTCTACCCGGTATGGTTCTTGCTCTGTTTAACTGCTTTGCTAGTTTCTTATATAGTATTTCATTTATCAAAGAGCTCTTTCCTGATCCTGACACACCTGTTACCAAAGTCATAATTCCAAGGGGAATATCCACATTCACATGTTTTAAATTATTTTCATATGCATCTTTAATATGTAGGTACCCGGTTGCTTCTCTTCTTATTTTAGGTATTGGTATGCTAAGCTTACCGCTTAAATACTGGCCTGTTATGGATTCGGGATTTTCCATGATTTCCCAGGCAGTTCCTTGTGCAACCACTTTCCCACCATGTGAACCTGCACCAGGTCCAATGTCAATAATCTGATCCGCCGCAAACATGGTATCCTCATCATGTTCCACCACAATAAGAGTATTGCCCATATCCTTTAGATTTCGTAGAGTATTTAACAATTTGTCATTGTCTCTCTGATGCAAACCAATACTGGGTTCATCCAGTATATAACAAACACCCACAAGACCTGAACCAATCTGTGTTGCCAGTCTGATTCTCTGGGCTTCCCCGCCCGAAAGAGTTGAAGTTGCACGGGATAAAGATAAATAATCCAAGCCTACGTCAATCAAAAACCCAACACGGGCGTTAATTTCTTTTAAAATCTGATCTCCTATCAAACGTTGTTGATTGGAGAGTTGTATTTCCTCCATAAATTCATGAAGACTTCCGATACTCATATTGGTAATGTCATAAATGTTCATATTACCAACTGTAACCGCAAGAGATTCTCTTTTCAAACGTTTCCCACCACACAAATGACAAGGGGTGATTCTCATAAACGTTTCGTATTCCTGCTTAATCGAATCTGAGGATGTTTCTCGATATCTTCGTCCCACATTCTTAATAAGTCCTTCAAATGCAACAGGATAAGTACCTTCTCCTCGCTGTCCTTTGTAATAAACTTTCACTTCTTTTCCATCAGTTCCATTGATAATGATGTTTTGCGCTTTCGCACTTAACTTCTCAAATGGAGTATCCAAAGAAAATTTATACTCTTTCGCCAATGCCCGAAGAATAGCATTGGTAAAGCTTCCCTCATCACTACTAGACTGCCAGCCCATAACAACAATTGCTCCATCATTAATCGAGCGTGACTTATCTGGTATCATTAGTTCTTCATCAAATTCCATTTTATAGCCTAGTCCAAAACACTCCGGACAGGCACCAAAAGGATTATTAAAGGAGAAGCTTCTAGGTTCCAGTTCATCCATACTAATACCACAGTCTGGACAGGAAAAGTTCTGACTGAAATGCATGGCTTCTCCATCCATCACATCAACAAGCAAAAGCCCTTCCGATAACTCCAGAGAATTTTCAATGGAATCCGTCAATCTTCGTTCTATTCCTTCTTTTACAATAAGTCTGTCTACCACAATCTCAATATTATGTTTTTGATTTTTATCCAGATTAATTTCTTCTGTCAACTCATACAGATTACCATCCACTCTGACACGTACATAGCCACTTCTTTTCGCTCGGTCAAATACTTTGCTGTGTTCACCTTTTCTTCCTCGAACAACCGGAGATAATAATTGAATTTTGGTTCCTTCCTCCAGACCCATAATGACATCAACCATTTGATCTACTGTTTGTTTCAGAATTTCTTTGCCGCAATCTGGACAATGCGGTATCCCGATTCTGGCATATAATAATCTGAAATAATCATAGATTTCAGTAACAGTTCCCACTGTAGATCTTGGATTTCGGTTGGTCGATTTTTGATCAATGGAAATCGCAGGCGAAAGACCTTCAATCTTTTCAACATTGGGCTTTTCCATCTGGCCTAAAAACTGACGTGCATAGGAAGAAATCGATTCCATATATCTTCTTTGGCCCTCTGCATAGATGGTATCAAAAGCAAGGGAAGACTTTCCCGACCCAGATAATCCGGTTAAAACAACAAAAGAATCTCTTGGGATATCAACATCCAGATTTTGAAGGTTGTGTTCATTTGCACCACGAATCCGAATATAATCATGTCTTGGTATCATTTTTTTATTTTTTTGTTCCATCATTCCTCATCTCTGTCACCAATGAAACATTTCATTCATTAGGACAACCTCTAAGTATTATTTTTTCAGGGTATCCAATTGTTTCTTTAACACAACCATCTTATCCCTTAAATCAGCAGCTGTTTCAAAATCCAATTCACTGGCTGCTCTTTTCATCTGTTTCTGAACATCTGCAATCAATTTTTCAAGTTCTTTCGCATCCATGGATTCTGGATCTTTTTCAAAACGTAGTTCTTCTTTCGCAATTTCTTTTGAGATACTGATTAAATCTCTGACTGCTTTTTGAATGGTAGTTGGTGTAATGTTGTGTTCTTCATTATACTTCATCTGTATCGCTCTACGACGATTGGTTTCTTCTATTGCGATTTTCATGGAATCTGTCATTTTATCAGCATACATAATTACATGACCATCGCTATTTCTAGCAGCACGTCCAATCGTCTGAATCAATGACGTATGGGATCTTAAAAAACCTTCCTTATCTGCATCTAAAATAGCAACCAATGTGATTTCCGGTATATCAAGACCTTCTCGTAGTAGATTAATTCCCACAATTACATCAAAAACATTCAGACGCATATCACGGATAATCTGAGACCGTTCTAAGGTATCTATATCTGAATGTAAATAGCGAACTCGTATTCCAACCTCTTTCATATACTCGGTTAAGTCTTCTGCCATACGCTTTGTCAGGGTTGTTATCATGATTTTATTGCCTTTTGCAGTTTCTTTTCGTACTTCACTAATCAAATCATCAATTTGTCCTTCTACCGGGCGAACCATAACTTCAGGGTCTAATAGACCTGTTGGACGGATAATTTGTTCTGTACGCAGCAATTCATGTTCACTTTCATAAACTCCTGGCGTTGCTGAAACAAACATTAATTGATCTATTTTATTTTCAAATTCCACAAAGTTAAGAGGTCTGTTATCCAATGCCGAGGGTAATCGAAATCCAAAGTCTACCAGAGTAGTTTTTCTGGATCTGTCACCTGCATACATCCCTCTAACCTGAGGTATCGTCATATGGGATTCATCAATAATAATCAGATATTCATCATCAAAATAATCCATTAAGGTATGAGGTGGCTCGCCCGCATTAGAAGAATTCATATGTCTGGAATAATTTTCAATTCCAGAACAAAACCCAGTTTCTCTGAGCATCTCAATATCAAAGTTGGTTCGTTCTGAGATTCTCTGGGCTTCTATTAATTTATCTTCACTCTTAAAATATCGAATACGTTCTTCTAATTCCTGTTCAATATCAGTGCAGGCTCTGTTTATTCTTTCCTGAGGTACAACGTAGTGTGACGCCGGAAAGATTGCAATATGCTCTAACACGCTTTGTATCTTCCCAGTCAAAGGTTCTACCTTGCTAATACGGTCAATTTCATCTCCGAAGAATTCCACACGAATCAAAGAGTCTCCGCCTTGGGCTGGAAAAATCTCAACCACATCTCCTCGTACTCGAAAATTACCTCGGGAAAGGTCCATATCATTACGATCATACTGAATCGCAATTAATTCTCTTATAACTTGATCTCTGTCTTTCACCATATTCGGACGCAAAGACACAATCATATTCTGATAATCTTCCGGGCTACCCAATCCATAAATACAGGATACACTGGCAACAACAATAACATCCTTTCTCTCTGCAAGAGAAGCGGTTGCTGAAAGCCGAAGTTTATCAATTTCCTCATTAATCGCAGAATCCTTGGCTATGTAAGTATCTGTTGATGGAACATAGGCTTCTGGCTGATAATAATCATAATAACTAACAAAATATTCCACTGCATTTTCTGGAAAGAACTCTTTGAATTCCCCATATAACTGCCCAGCTAATGTTTTATTATGAGCAATAATTAAAGTAGGTTTATTCAGGGCGGCTATCACATTTGCCATGGTAAATGTCTTCCCCGAACCAGTAACCCCAAGCAGGGTTTCAAACTGATTTCCCTTCTGAAATCCATCAACAAGCTGACGAATGGCTTCCGGCTGATCACCCGTAGGTTGGAACTGGGAATGTAATTTAAACTTCTCCATAGACACCTCACATCCTCGAACATATATTCGTATAAACTATAGTATATCACAAAGTTTTTCAATGTATAGTCAAATTTATGAACTTTTTTTACTTTTTATTTTCGTAAAATTTCCAGTGCTCGCTCCAACTGATTATCATAGCCTTCCTCTAAGAAACGATCAACATCCAGTTCCAACACTTCATCTGGTTCAACTCCGATTTTATGTATGTTGATACCGTTTGGAGTAAAGTAGGAACTTACTGTAATTTTAACTGCTGATCCATCTTCAAGACCCATAATTTTTTGCACAATACCTTTGCCATAAGTCGTTGTCCCAAGAATGGTTCCTTTTTTATAATCCTTGATTGCACCTGCAAGTATTTCTGAAGCACTTGCGCTATTTCCATTTACAAGTACTACCAAAGGTACTTGAATCTCATTCTTTCCATCGCACTTATATTCTACGCGTTCTCCATACTTATCTTCTGTATATACAATCAACCCTTCTGGAAGCAGCAGTCTTGCAATTTCATTAACCGTATCCAGATTACCACCTGGGTTATCACGCAAATCCAGAATAAGCCCCTTCATATCTTCATCTTTTGCTTTTTGAAGTGCTTCTTCAAATTGTGGAAGTGTTATTTCGTCGAATTCCATAATTCCAATATATGCGATGTTTCCTTCATACATTTCGTAGGTAATGGTTGGGCTTTCGATTTTCTTTCTGGTAATTGTAAAGTCCAGGGTATCCATTTCACCTTCTCTAATAATCGTTAGGGTAACCTGAGTGTTCTCTTCCCCTTTAATCTTCATTACAACCTTTTCAGAGGTAAGTCCTGTCACATCTTCTCCATTAACCTGATAGATTTGATCACCAGGTAACAATCCACTTTCCGCTGCTGGTGTATTTGGGATAAGACCCGATATCATGGTAAGACCAGTTTCTGTATTGGTACTGATATATGCACCGATTCCATAATAAATTCCTTCTGTTTGTTCCATAATTGCCTGAAATTCTTCAGGAGAATAATATTCTGAATAGGGATCTTCCAATGATGCTAAAATACCTTCATACATTCCTTGTCTTAAAACTTCATCTGAAACTTCTTCATGATAATATACTTCTATCATATTTTCTAAAATTTCTATTTTTTCAAGACTTTCACTGTTTACAACTCGCTCTTCTTCTGTTGTTACTTCAGTTTCCTCTATAACTTCCTGTTTTGAATCCTGAAATATCTGAAAGAAACCAACCACTTGTTTGGAAACTAAAATAATTCCTCCAAACAATACTGCAATCACAAGGCCACATACCAGCCCTTTCCAAAAACCTCTTTTTTCTTCCATGTTAACTCCAATCTGTACTCATTTTTTTAGCAATACTTCTCCAAATAAAATATGAAACAAAAGAGAGGACTTACACGTAAGCCTCTCTTTGACTATTTCGACAAATAATTCCAAGGTGAAACATAACTACCATTTAAGCGAACTGAGAAATGCAAGTGTGGACCCGTGGAGCGTCCAGTACTTCCTATCGTTGCGATCTTTTCACCACGAATTACAATATCATCCGTAGCGACAAATAATTCATTGGCATGCATATATATGGTAAACAAGCCGTCTCCATGATCAATAAAAATATAATTTCCCATGGTACTACTATATCCCGCTTGCACAACAACACCATCATAAGCTGCCAGCATAGATGTTCCTTTTGGCGCTGCCATATCGACACCGTTATGAAACTGCTGAACATTTAATATCGGATGAATACGATATCCATAATCATCTGATATTCTGGTGTAAGAAGGGGCTGGCCAAATAAAGGCACCACCATCATAGGTTAAAACAACTCCATTGGCTGCAGCAATTCTTTTTTTCTCTTCTGCCTTCGCCTGCTCAAGAGATTCAATTAATTCATTCTGAGCTGCAATTTCTGCTTCATATTCCTTAATTGCCTGTTCCCGATTATCAATATCTGCTTCGTATCCCTGTATTTCTTGCTCTTTCACTACGATCAGTTCTTCTAAAGCCTGTTGTTCCTGCTCAACTTGTAATTTTGCTTCATCCAAAATCAGGTACTCAGCTTCTAGTTCTTCCTTCATAGTCTGAACCTTTGCAACGATAGCCTGATACTCTTCCAACATATTTTGATCGTATTCTGAGAGCATATTGATATAATCATTTTGATTGATAAAGTCGCTATAACTATCCGCTGATAACAGCAATTCCAGATAATAAACGTCACCTTTTTCGTACATAAACTTTATGCGAGCCTTCATCGCTTCATACTGTTCATCTGCAACTCTAACTGCTTCATTTAATTCCAGGGTGGTTACATCAATTTCAGCCTGTTTTGCTTCAATCAATGCTTTTAACTCTTTAATTCTGGCTTCAATGTCTGCAAATTTAAGATCCAATTCTTCCAGATAATTTGCCAGATTTGCCTTAGATTTTTCCAACGATTTTAAAATCTCTTTTACATTGGTAAGTCCTGACTGCAAATCCTTCTTTTGTTGCTCTGCCTGGGAAATACTATTTTCCATCTGGGCAATACTCTCTGAAGTAATATCAGAGATTGTCGTGCGCTTTGCCTGGCTTTGCGAGGTCATACTGCAAAAGATGCAAAAGCAGACTGACATTAAAAACAGCTGTTTCCATTTTTTCATAAGATTCCTACTTCCATGCAACGGCAGGTTTCCACCACGCCTTTTCTTCCTATCTTTGCTTATACTCTTAAGTGTTTTCGAACTGTGGAATAACTTCCCAAAAATCCGATACCAACACCGATTCCAATGGTAATTGGTGTCAAATCTCTAAATATTGTTTCCGCTGGTAAAAACTGTAGAATATTGGAAAGTATGGAAAAACGAATACCAATGTATTCTACTACGCGTTCATAAATGATAAAGATAATTCCAAGGGGTAATAAGGATCCAAAGATTCCAATTAAAATGCCTTCTATCACAAATGGTGAACGTACAAAAAAGTCAGTCGCACCAATATATTTCATAATCATGATTTCTTCTTTTCGAACCGAAATTCCAATGGTTACCGTGTTACTGATCAAGAAAATCGACACCGCCAGCAGAATAAATATAATGCCTAAAGAAACATACCCAATCAAAACATTAAATCCACTTAAGGTTTCCGCTGTAATGTCAGAGTAATTAATATCTCGGACTCCCTCTATACTGGAAGTATAGGTGACCAGAGAAGATTGTTGACTCACATCGTTTAGATATACATCTAGTTTTGCTGAATTTTTTAGAGGATTTTCTCTAAAACCATCTTTAAAGCCTTCTGGGAAATCCTTACTAAAATTCTCCCAAGCTTCATCAGCCGAAACATAAATTGCTTTGGAAACTTCTGTCCGTTTCTGAATCTGATCCTGAATTACTATAATCTGCTCTTCCGTAATTCCTTCTTCAAAATATACAGAAATCGAAACTCCTTCTTCTGCTGTTTTAATCACATGCTGAAAATTCATCAATACTGCATAAAACAGTCCGAACAGAAATAGACAGGCAGAAATGGTTGCAATGGAAGCCAGTGAAAACCATTTATTTCTGAAGATACTTCGTATCCCTTGCCATAAAGTATAAAAAAATGCACTAATCCTCATCGATATACCCACCCTTTTCTTCGTCACTGATTACAACGCCTTTTTTCATTGTAATAACCCTTTTTTCCATGGCGTTTACTATTTCACGATTATGGGTTACTACAAGAACCGTGGTTCCATCCTGATTAATATCTTCTAATAGTTTCATGATTTCCCATGAATTATTTGGGTCCAAGTTTCCAGTAGGTTCATCTGCCAGCAGAATCTTTGGATTATTAACCAATGCTCTGGCAATTGCAACTCTCTGTTGTTCTCCACCTGAAAGTTGTCTGGGTTTTGCTTTATATTTTGCTGCTAGTCCCACTTTAGAAAGAACGCTAGGGACATTTTTTTTAATTTCTCTGGTTGGTACCTGTATAATTCTTTGGGCAAATGCAACATTATCAAAAACGTTTCTGTCCTTAAGTAAACGGAAATCTTGAAAAACCACCCCAATACGACGGCGAAACTTAGGAACTTTTCTTCTTTTTAGTT
This sequence comes from uncultured Lachnospiraceae bacterium, assembly GCA_947630125.1. Lineage (GTDB taxonomy): Bacteria > Bacillota > Clostridia > Lachnospirales > Lachnospiraceae > CANRGO01. The sequence goes on from CANRGO010000058.1 coordinate 9,371, forward strand.
TCTCAACATTTTCTCCATCGACAAATACTTCTCCCTCAGTTGGATTTAGTTCCTTTAAAAGAAGTTTAATTAAGGTAGATTTTCCAGAACCACTGTCTCCAACGATAAAGACAAACTCTCCACGTTTAATCTTAATACTCACGTCATTCAGCGCTGGTGCACCAGTGGAGTAAGATTTACTCACGTGGTCCAGTGCTATGATTGTATGCTCATCCTGTTTCTGAATTTTGCTCGCTTTTTTTATCAACTGCTTTCACCTTCCCTTAGTATTCAAAAGTCTCCATGTACTTCATGTATTTTACAACCATAAGTGCAATCTTAAAGGTAATTGCGTCTTCGAACACTCTCAAGTCCAGACCAGTACTTTTTTGAAGTTTATCTAATCTGTAAACAAGTGTATTTCTATGGATGAACAACTGTCTGGATGTTTCCGATACATTCAAACTGTTTTCAAAAAATTTCATAATCGTCATCAAGGTTTCTTCATCAAAATCGTCTGGGCTCTTTCCGCCAAAGATTTCTTTGATAAACATTTTGCAAAGTGGAATTGGTAACTGATATATCAAACGTCCGATTCCTAATTCACTGTAGGCGATAATATCTCTTTCATCAAAAAAGATTTTTCCTACGTCCAATGCCATTTTTGCTTCTTTATAAGAACGACTTACTTCCTTAATTTCATTTACAACTGTTCCATAAGCCACGCGAACTTTTGCAATACCTTCTTTGGTTAAAATATCATCGATGGTTTTCGCAACTTTGTCAATCTCCTTGTTTCCATCACCTTCCGATAATTCCCGAACCACAATCACATTTTTCTCATCTACAGCGGTAATAAAGTCCTTGGTATTTGCAGGCATATTAGCACGTACAATTTCAAGGGCATTACTGTCTTTTCCGTTTTCATTTTCCACAATCATGACTACACGCTTAACATCTGTCTGAATGTGTAATTTTTTTGAGCGACTATAGATATCCACCAGCAATAAATTATCCAGCAGCAGATTCTTAATGAAATTATCTTTATCAAATCTTTCTTTATACGCCACTAACAGATTCTGAATCTGAAAAGCAGTCATTTTCCCAACCATATAGGTATCATCATTGGGACCACCAGCAACCAAAACAAACTCCAATTGCTGTTCATCATAAATCTTAAAAAAGTGATACCCCTGCATTTCCTGTCCATCTGCAGGTGATTTGGCAAATTCCACCACGGATCTCTGACATTCATAGATTGCATCACTGGTTGTAGCTATCATATTTCCTTCACTATCTACAACGCCCAGTTCAACTCTTGTAATTGCTTTAATCCCTTCGATGGTGTTCTGTAAGATTTGATTTGATATCATGTTATCTGTTCCTCCCATATCTATGCAATATACACAAGATTCATTCTGAATTTTTATGTGTATTTTTTCACGCTCAAATTTATTTTAATACAAAAGCACAAAATAATCTAGTAAAAATAATTAAAAAATTATGCAATATTATGGATTCCTGTGTTTTCTAAGAAATCACATGGTTGAATTTTACAAAACAAAAAAGCAGAACATAATTATTCTGCTTTTTCTGTCTGATAGCTTTTCACTCTGCGTCTAAAAATTCGTCGATACATGGTGTTAGATATTCTCAAGAAAAACGGCGGTTTTTTTATTTTTTTGTTCCAATCCTTTAATAAACCTACCCAAAGTTCGGCATTTATACGTCGTTTTTCTTCCTGCATAATTCTTCCTTGCAGGGGATAGGTCAAACAGGAAATGATAACACTTGGTGCAATATCATTGATTTCATTGATTAGAGAGTCAAGACTTTCTGTCTGTGGCGGCAAGGAATATCCACCCACAACCAAAAGATTTTCTTCTTGTATGTGAAGACTTTCTTCCAGAATTTTAAGTCCTTCTTCAGAATCAGCTAAAAGATATACCTTTTTTTTTGTACGCGATAGTTTGTGTAACAACTCTCTCAAATAATCATTGTTTTCTATTTCGTGGATCCTGCTCCACGTATTATTATTAGATGCTCTTAAAATATCCGGTTCTCCAATAATATTCAAATCCATTTTTTCTATCCATTCACGCTGTTCCTCGTGATCAAGTGCTTCCACTAGAATTTGGGTGGATAGGTAAAATACTGTATTCAAAGCACCGCTGTTCAAATACTTCACAGTGAGTTTCATGGCTTCTCTCAATGTGTAATCGGATAATGAAATGCCTAAAACATTTAATTTCTTCATGGTAACCTCCACCGATAAACATCATTCTATCGTGAAATTATAACAGATAGACCCTTCATTATGCAATCAGTAATCAACATTTTCACGAATACTTCGCAATTTTGACCACTGCTTCTATATTAGAAATAGATTTAACCCCATATAAACAACTCCAATTATAAGTCCAATGATAAGAGGAATGGTTATTAGTGAACCTTTATTTTCTTTAAAATCATTCTTTAAAGTTTTTAAAGCCTCAGCTCTGTTTTCACCTTTTGCAATCCATACAAGAATGCAGCCTGCTAAAAGAACACAAACAAGTGCAATCACCAAAAGTACACTGATTACCATAAACATCATTTCTGAATTTGCAAAGATTTCTTGACTTGCCTCCATAGCAGTTGCATCAAGTAATGTTTCTTTGCTGATAAATAAATTTATTACACTAAAACTATTAAACAATATATGAAAAACAAAGGCTGATACAATACTTCCTGTAGCCTCAACCAAAAGTGCCATTAAGATACCCAGCACAAAGGCATATACAAACTGATTCAAATTCATATGTGCCATACCAAACAAGAAAGAAGATAATAAAATCGCCTTCATTCTGCTACCAGATTGCAGATACCCATGAAAAATCACGCCTCGAAATGCCAGTTCTTCTGATAGAGGTCCATAGATTGCCATAAAAAAGAAAATTAAAAGGAAGGGCAATTGTAGGATTTCATCACTGATTTCCAAAATAGCATTTTCAGTAAACAACATGGTAAGAGAATTTAGGAAACTTGTTATTGGAAACGCAACGATGGTAAACAGAATAACTTTTCCTATGGTCGCAATTTTTATTTTTTTAAATCGCAGAAACTTGAAGGGATTTGTCTTGGTAAAAAAAAGAACCAATAAAGATGGCACCCAAAAAATGGCTCCACTCATAATCATGTTTTCCTGCATACTTAGCTGATATATCCCTGCTTGCTGTAAAAAACTTAGTAAAACGATCAGAAGGGTGCTTATGATATTAAAGCTTAAAAATAACCAGTTTGCATGTTTTTTGTTCATATCTTATCTCCAACCTTATTTTATTTGAGTCGAATCTCTGATTCCAAAATTTCAATTTTACCATTTTTAAGCAGATTACCAACTGCCCTTTTAAATTCATTCTTACTCATATTACAAACTTCTCGAATTCGTTCTGGATCTGCTTTGTCCGTAAATGGTAAAGCACCATGGTATTCCTCCAATAGTTCTAAAATCTTCACAGCATCCGTTTCAATCATCATATATGCTTTCTGTCTAAGGCTAAGATCAAGTTTCCCATCTTCTTTTACCTGTGTAACTCTGGCTTTAATTTGATCACCTACTGAAATCGGTCCATATAATTCTTTTTGAGGAATGCGGGCAGAGTACTTTGCGTCGACAGCCACATACGCTCCATATTCCGGACTAACCTGGTAAACAATACCTTGTACTTCATCATCCTTTTTATAAGGAGAATCACAGTCCAGATATTTATATACATCCATTGTTGCACATAAACGTTCACTTTTATCCACATATAAAGTAACCAGGTATTCTTTTCCTTCTTTTACCCGGTCATTCATCTGCTTGAAAGGAAGTAATAAATCTTTTTCCAAACCCCAGTCCAAAAACGCCCCGATGGCTCCAACTTCCTTCACTCTTAAAACTGCCAAGGTTCCAATTTGGATAATAGGCACTCTTGTTGTTGCAATAATTCGGTCTTTTGAGTCTTTATACAAAAAAACTTCTACCTCATCTCCCATTGCAGTATATGGTGGAACCTGTTTCAACGGCAACAGCACTCTCTCTTCTTCTTCATAACCATCTAAAGATGCCAGATAGGCACCAAACTCCACACGTTTCACTACTTTTAAACTTTGTACTTTTCCTAATTCTAACATTTTTCCCTTGCCTTCCTTTTCGCTACAACCTTCTAATAACAGACTGTAATCACGACGAAACAAACTCAACTATCGCATAAATTTTTGATCCAGTCACATCTTTTAACTGGACAATTCTCTGATTATCATTGTAATAAACATAGGGTATCAAAACATCCTGAAAAAGCGCCTGATTTTTATATTCTACCCTCAACATGTTGATTGGAAAATCAAGCCCCGCTGCCTGAGCCGCCATCTTAACATACTGGGCATTATTTACATGATGATTGGTATCCAAATGATGTTCTCTAACAAGAATTTCTTCCCGTCTGACCGGTTCGCCATGAATCTGAATCTTTCTTGGTAAATACTCCATAGAAAGGGCCGGTTCTATTGGATATTTGTCAATGATCTCCTGGGTTAGTTTCATCGGTCTTTGTAAATTGGTATCCAATAATGTCCAAACGGAATTTGCTACTGCTACCATCTTCGACTCTGAATCCTTCATATAAAAATTACGGTTACCAGTAAATCCTCTGAACTCATATGGAAATGTTCCTATGGTTACATTTTCGCATAAAGATGGATAACGGTAAATCATTATTTGCCAAAAAGATAAAACAAATCCCATGGAACGTTCTTGGTAAAAATGCAGACCCGCTCCAATGTCTTCAGAATGAAAGGTAGAACAATCTTGGAAATAATTAAGCAATGCATCCAAGGTTAAAGTTTCTTTCTGATCCACTTCACTATATCGTATTCGACTTTGAAATTCATACATTCTGATTCCTCCTCTCAAAACACGAAATGACTAAAAAAAAGTACCTTCGGAAAACCGAAAGTACTAATACTGGGCTACAAGGATTCGAACCTTGAGTGACGGAGTCAGAGTCCGTTGCCTTACCATTTGGCGATAGCCCATTATAAAATTGATGCAGCTTCCTAACTGACACTTCGATAGTATAACTGATTTATTTTAGGATTTCAAGAGTTTTTTTATTTTTTTTTAGAAAAGCCCATGGGGTTATCCCATGGGCTCTCAAAGCATAGATTTTACTGGATTTATACCTCAAACATAAGGTCTGCATAGGTAGGCATTGGCCATATATCCTTGTCAACAATCATCTCTAATTCGTCAACTGGAGTTCTTAAAGATTCCATAACAGGTCTTACTGTATCTTTATAGAAGAACGCCATTTTTTTAGTTTCTTCTATAGAAGATGCTTCTGCTGTAACTTTAATTAATTGATCAAGTGCTGCCTTTGCAGCTGTTAATTTATCAGAAACTACTGTTAATAATTCTTTCTGAACAGAGGCATCACATCCTGCTCCCTGAACAGCCAGAACAGTATCCGCAAGACTCTTTGTATATTTTATAACTACTGGTAAAATTGATTTACTAGCCATGTCAATCATAGTTAAAGCTTCGATATTAATTGTCTTTACATAAGTTTCATATAAAACTTCTTCTCTGGATTCTAATTCTGGTTTTGTAAAGATTTTAAATTTCTCAAACAAGGTAACTGCTTTTTCTGTGGTTAGTGTATCAACTGCCTCAATCATGGATGCAATGTTTGGTAAGCCTCTTCTTTCAGCTTCTAATACCCATTCATCAGAATATCCATTTCCATTGAAAATAATTCTCTGATGTTTTGTCATATATTCTTTGATTAAATCATGTACTGCAAGATCAAAATCTTCTGCTTTTTCAAGTACATCAGCTGCTTCACAGAAAGCTTCTGCTACAATTGCATTCAATGTAGTATTTGGGCTGGCAATAGAATCTGCGGAACCAACCATACGGAATTCAAATTTATTTCCAGTAAATGCAAATGGTGAAGTTCTGTTACGATCTGTAGCATCTTTAATAAAATCAGGTAAGGTAGAAACACCTGTACGTAATTTTTCACCATATTTACAACTGGTAGCTTCTCCAGTTGCAACAAGTTGAGTTACAACATCTTCCAACTGTTCTCCAAGAAATATAGAGATAATTGCTGGAGGAGCTTCATTTGCTCCAAGTCTATGATCATTTCCTACGTCTGAAGCACTCTGACGTAATAAATCTGCATGTGTGTCTACTGCTTTCATAATACAAGCAACTACTAATAAAAACTGAATATTTTCATTTGGTGTTTCACCTGGATCTAGAAGGTTGTATCCATTATCTGTACCAAGTGACCAGTTGTTATGTTTTCCTGATCCATTTACTCCAGCAAATGGTTTTTCATGAAGAAGACATGCAAGAGAATGACGTCCAGCTACCTTTTTCATTGTTTCCATTATAAGTTGATTGTGATCTACTGCAACGTTTGCTGTTTCATAAATTGGTGCAAGTTCGTGCTGAGCTGGAGCAACTTCGTTATGCTGAGTTTTCGCAGATACACCTAATTTCCAAAGTTCTTCATTTAAGTCTTTCATAAAAGCACCAACACGTTCACGAATGGTACCAAAATAATGATCTTCTAATTCCTGTCCTTTTGGAGCTGCTGCGCCAAAAAGAGTTCTTCCTGAGAAAATAAGATCTGGTCTCTGTAAATATTTTGTTTTATCTACTAAAAAGTATTCCTGTTCTGGTCCTACAGATGCTACAACTTTTTTAGCTTCAGTATTACCAAATAATTTAACAATTCTAAATGCCTGTTCATTAATAGCTTCCATCGATCTAAGAAGTGGTGTTTTTTTATCAAGTGCTTCACCTTTATAAGAACAGAATGCTGTTGGAATACAAAGAATTACTCCTGTTGCATCTTCTTTTAAGAAAGCTGGTGATGTGATATCCCAAGCTGTATATCCTCTTGCTTCGAAAGTTGCACGTAATCCTCCTGATGGGAATGAAGACGCATCTGGCTCTCCTTTGATTAATTCTTTACCAGAAAATTCCATTAACATCTTTCCATCTGCATTTGGATGAGTCACAAATGCATCATGTTTTTCAGCTGTAATTCCTGTAAGTGGTTGGAACCAGTGTGTATAGTGAGTTGCGCCATTCTGAACGGCCCAGTCTTTCATTGCTTTTGCTACAACATCTGCTGCCGCAAAACTCAACTCTCCTCCACAGTCAATCACTTGTTTCACTTCTTTAAATACACTTTTAGGAAGATATTCTTTCATTTTTCCTAGTGTAAATACTTTGGATCCAAAAAGTTCTTCAACATTTAACATTTCGCTCATTCTCCTTAAACTTCCTTTCTTATCCTAGGTGCTCTGATACTTCAAAAAAACAACTGAAAAACCACCAAAAAACGAAAAAAATGCTCCAAAAAAAAACATTTGGAACATCCTCGTTCAAGCATATCGTATGGTATGAAGGCAGCCCTTCGTTTTCTATAAGATACCTTAAAAATATTGAGATTGCAAGTGCAAATTTTTAAAAACGCACTTTTTTTTGATTTTCTGTTACTTTTACCATTTCTTTTCACAAATAACTCATTTGCTCTACCAATATGCACAAATATCAATCAATGACCGCTTTTTTCACTCTTAAGATATCATATTTTTCCGGGATAACAGAAAGTAAAAGAAGTAACTGTTGCTTTGGATGAGGTGCATTTTCTATGGAATTGCCCTCATGGTCTTTTAAATCCTGAACAAATACGGTAATATTGCTTCCATCTGGTTTCATGATTTCAATGGAATCTCCCACTTGAAACTTGTTTTTTTGCTGTAGTGATGCATAGCCGTTTTCATCAATCTGTTCAATGGTTCCAAGATAAATATAATCATTAATATAGGTATTTGTTTCATATATCTGAGTATTTTCATCTGGCTTCCCAAAATAAAAGCCGGTGGTGAAATTACGATAGGTACATTTTGCAATTTCACTGGTATACCAATTCATGTTGCTTCTATATAATTCTTCCGAAGTAAAATAATCATCAATTGCCTTTCGATAGGTTCTTGCAACTGTAGCTACATACAGAGCAGTTTTCATTCTTCCTTCAATTTTCAAAGAATTAATACCAGCCGCAACCACTTCAGGAATATACTCTATCATGCACAAATCTTTGGAATTAAAAATATAGGTTCCTCTTTCATTTTCATAGACAGGCATATACTCACCAGGTCTAGTTTCCTCAACCAGGGAATATTTCCAACGGCAAGGATGGGTACATTCTCCCTTGTTGGCATCCCGTCCTGTGAAATAATTACTCAGAAGACAGCGTCCAGAATAGGACATACACATAGCTCCGTGAATAAAACTTTCTATTTCCAAATCCTCTGGTATATGATCTCTAATTTCTTTGATCTCTTTTAATGAAAGTTCTCTGGCTGAAACCACACGGCTTGCACCTTGTGCATGCCAGAAACGATAGGTAAGATAATTTGTATTGTTCGCCTGGGTAGAGATATGCAATTCCAGTTCAGGGCACTCTTCCTTCGCAATCATGAACATTCCCGGATCCGCTATAATCAGCGCATCTGGTTTTACTTCTTTTAACTCTCTAAAATATTCTCTGGCTCCATCAAGATCATCGTTGTGAGCTAGAATATTAGCTGTTATATACACTTTCACTTTATGATTGTGAGCAAATTCTATACCTTCTTTAATATCACTTTTAC
>CANRGO010000059.1 GCA_947630125.1 uncultured Lachnospiraceae bacterium
GGGCTGATAACCGTGGATGGTCTAGACTATCAATCGATTAACGAAAAGTCTTTTCATGACAGAGTTGCTTTTATCTATCAAAATGTATTTTTATTTGAAGATACCATACGCAATAACATCACTTTGTATCGGGACCTTCCTGAGGAGCAGGTGAATTACGCTGCCAGTGTTTGTGGCTTGGATGCAATGTTAGAGGAGAAAAAAGACGGACTAGACGAAAGGCTTACAGAAAATGGAAAAAATCTTTCTGGTGGTCAAAGACAAAGAATTTCCATAGCAAGAGCCATTGCCAAAAATGCCGAAATCCTTTTTGTTGATGAAGGGACTTCCAGCTTAAATGAGGAACTGGGCCGTGAAATTGAAAAAGTATTCATGGAATTAAATAATACTGTCATTGCAATTAGTCATCGTTTTTACGAGGGTGTAACCGATCAATACGACTATGTTCTGGAGATAAAAAATGGCGCGGTTCATTGTTTTGATGCAAAGGAGTATTTTGACGAGGTGATTACATGTTAAAAAAATATAGAAACATTATGCCTTATTTGCTTTTGGCACTGCTCACGGTAGCTGCTTACTCTATTTTAGAGGGTGTGGTTATGAGAAATATGATGGGGCTTTTGGATTATGCACTTGCTGGTGAGATGGAACTTCTTACAAAAAAGGCTCCCATTCTGCTTTTTATGGCAGCTTTGTTAGTGCCTCTTGGGATTTTAGTAGCCATGGCAGGAAGCTTTTATAAAAGAAAAGCAAGTACAATTCTAAAAACATATTATATAACAAAAGTATTCGGTAAAAACATTGCAGAATTTCAAAAAGAAAACAATGCAAAATATTTATCTGCAATAACCAATGACTTTAATACCCTAGAGCAAAATTTAATCAATGGAATATTAATTGTTGCCAATGGTCTTGCGAAATTTTTCGTGGGTGTATGGATTTTAAGTACGGTAGATCCCCGTATGATTTTATTGGCAGTAGCAGTGATAGTCGTGCAGATTTTTCTGTCTATGGTAACATCAAAACCAACCAACAAGGCTAATAAAGAGAGAAGTGACTTGTTTGATGGCTACACAACCTATATCAAAGAGGTTTTATCGGCTTTTCATATCGTAAAAAATTACAATTTGCAAAATAAGGTAACGAAAGATTACTATCATAAAAGTGAAGAAATCCAACAAAAAGGGTTTTTGATTGAACGTATGTTGTCTTTTATTTTTGCATCTCAGAATTTTGTGACTAGTATTTCCTTATATGGCATTATTTGTGGTGTAGGCTTTTTGGTTGTCGTTGGCAAAATTACGGTGGGTGGACTTATGCTGGTGGTGGATGGTGTCCAACGTATGATGTGGCCACTGTTAGAGATTAGTGAAAGTTTGCCAAAACTTTTTACCAGTAAATCCTTAATTGAAAAGATTGAAGCAACCCTCAAGAATATGGATACACACGTAGAAACCATTGATTTACCAGAGTTTCAAGAAGAGATTGCATTTCAAAATGTGGAATTTCACTATGCGGATGATGAAACACAGCAGATTTTATCGGATGTTAATTTTTCTGTTAAAAAGAATGGGAAATATCTCATTGTTGGCCCTAGTGGAGGTGGCAAATCCACCCTTTTAAAACTTTTTCGAAAGTATTTTAAGCCAACTGCAGGTAGCATTTTAATTGATGGAAAGCCTTTATGGGATGTAAAACGAGAACAGTATTTTAAACTCATCGCAAATATTGAACAACAGGTTTTTTTGTTTGAAGATACCTTAAAAAATAATATCACTTTATACAAGGAATATTCGGAGGAAGAAATTCTATCTGCCATTCAAGCTTCAGGGTTAACAGACTTTTTGGAGCGAAAAGAAGAAGGCCTTGACTTCATGATTTATGATAATGGAAGGAATATTTCTGGTGGTGAACGAAGCAGAATTGTAATAGCCAGGGCACTTTTAAATAAAGCCAGTATAATTTTTATGGATGAAGCATTTGCATCTTTGGATATGGAACGGGCCAGAGAAATTGAGAAAACAATTTTAAAGCTTGAAGACATTACGGTAATTAATGTTAGCCATGTGATATTTCAGGATACCAAGGATTTATACGACCGGGTTATTACAGTAAAGAAGACGATTTTTTAAAGACAAAGCAACAAAGTAACATGTTTCACAGATATCAAGTCACTGTATAAGCTTGATATCTGTGAGATTTAATAAAATTTATACAAGGAGGAATTGCCATTTATTTAAAACTTAAACAAAAAAGAAAGAATCTTCAGAAAGAAATTTATGAATTAACGAAAAAAATCCAGGATTTACCAGAAGGCAAAGTATTGTGTGTGCAAAATGGAAAGTACACAAAATGGTATCGAAGTAATGGAACAAAACCAATCTACATACCAAAAGCAGAAATTGAAACAATACGCCAACTAGCATTAAAAAAGTATTATGAAATTCAAAAAAGTAAATATCAAAAAGAGTTGAAATTAGTAACTCGGTATTTAAATTTTCTGGAAGCAATTTATGATGATCCAGAACAGATCCTTTATCAAAATTCTCCATTTCAATCATTTCTCAAACCATATCTTCATAATTTCTTACTTGAACATGAAGATTGGATTCATCAGGACTATCAACATAGTAAATCTCATCCTGAAAAACTCATACACCGAACATTAGCGGGTCATTACGTCAGATCAAAATCCGAAGCAATCATTGCCAATACCCTATTTGCCAACAAAATTCCATATCGTTATGAATGCGGCTTACAAATTGGGGACATTACATTCTTTCCTGATTTTACTTTGATGCATCCAAAAACAAGAAAAATTCTGTATTGGGAACACTTTGGAATGATGGAATTGCCAGACTATGCAAAACAAGCATTTCATAAGCTTGGAAAATACAGTGCCTTTGGCATCATACCAACCATTCACATGATTATTACCTTTGAAACAATGGAAGAACCCATTGATTCTGTTCGAGTTCAACATTTAATTGATGAGTATTTTGGATAATTCTAGCTAGTTTTTTTGTAAATGTCCAAAATGAGAGAAGTCTACACTGCGTCTACACACCAAAAAACCTCAAATTAAGTTTTTTTGATCTAAAATCGAGCCGAGACGGTGGAAATCCAACGTCAGAGAGTCAATTCTCATATGGACTGTCGGATTCAACCCCTGACTTTGGACAATTCTAGCTAGTTTTTTCGTAGTTGTCCAAAACGAGAGAAGTCTACACTGCGTCTACATACCAAAAAACCTCAAATCAAGCTTTTTTGATCTTAAATCGAGTCGAGACGGTAATGAAATACATGAAAAAGCAAGAAAAAGCAAGAAAAATGCAAGTTTAGATAAGAAAATTGGACAATTACGAAAAAAAATTCATAATTGTCCAATTACAAATGTAAAGAAAGAGAAACCCAACGCCAGAAAAGGAAATCCAACGCCAGAGAGTCAATTCTCATGTGGACTGTCGGATTCAACCCCTGACTTTGGATAATTCTAGCTAGTTTTTTTGTAGTTGTCCAAAACGAGAGAAGTCTACATTGTGTCTACGCACCTGAAAACCTCAAATCAAGCTTTTTTGATCTCAAACCAAGTTGAGACAGTGATGAAATACAGGAAAAAGTAAGAAAAAAGCAAGTTTAGACAAGAAAATTGGACAATTACGAAAAAAACTTCATAATTGTCCAACTACAAACGTCTAACTCAAGCCACAACCCCAAAAACTCAAGCCACAACCTAAAAATATAAGCCACAACCCCAAAACCCCAAAACCACACTCTACTCCAATCCTCGTCCAAGGATCTTCCCTTTGTGCAACTTTCTTGCTTCCTGCAAGAGTTCATCGGTAACCTGATAAGGGGTGCACTTAGCCGTAGAGTCTCGTTTGATTAATTTTGGTCTAAGAAGAGTTTTTGAAACAGATACATTTTTATTTAAACTGATTAAGGAAATATAGGCACACATGCCAAGAGCCTCACGGTCCTGTCGTATTGTGGTGAGTGGAGGATCAAGCTTTTGCGCCAGTGGGATGTCATCGCATCCGACTACACTGATATCCTCGGGAACTCGAAAGCCTCTTGCCCTGCATTCCTTGATTACTCCTTGTGCAATTAAATCGCTACCACATAGAATGGCAGTGGCTCCGGCTGCAAGAAAATCAGGAACATGATATTTCGCACAGTCTGAGACATAATAGCCAAAGGCAAATAAATCTCTGGTTACTTCTAATTTATGATGAGCCATACTATCGAGGTAGGCCTGGTGCCTTTGATCAGTAACCATGGAATTTGGGGAACCATTTAAAAATGCAATCCTCCGATGGCCAAGCTTGTATAAGTGTTCAATGGCGAGTTCGATACCTTCCTGGTTATCGGTTCCTATATAACAAACATTTGAATTACGAGAAATCTGATTGTCCAGTAAAACCGTTGGCATCTTTGTTTTCTTTAAGTGATGCATCCATTCGTCTTCCAGTGAAAAGCCTAATAAAAATGCACCACTGAAGCCGTGTTTTAGCAAATACGTATCATATTTTTCCTGAGATTGAAGCTCAGAGCTTGCTGGAAGCAAACTAACTTCCCAATTATCTCGAAGTGCTGATTTTTTAAAACCGAGAATAATTTCATAGCCGAATTGGTCAGAATCATCGTATTCCATATTTTCAATAAAAATACAGAGTTTCTTATGTTCCTCTTTTTTCATTTTTTTGGACCGATAGCCCATTTCGATGGCAGTATCAATAATCATCTGCCTTAGTTCTTCGCTGATGTCGCTTGCACCATTCAAACCTTTGGATACTGTACTGACAGCAATCCCCAGTTTTACTGCAATGTCCTTAATTGTCACCATAATCATCTCTCATTCTGTTGTGTACAATAGCAGTCAATAATACTAATAAACTCAAAAATAAGTATACGTATTTCATACAAGAAACACAATAGAAATATTTAAATTTTCGAAAATAAACAAGAATATTCCTGTATTTTCGAAAATAAAACATATAAATATTGCACAATAAAATGATGAAAAAAACGGCAATAATAGCAGAAACGATATTATTTTTCTTTAAAATGTTGACAAATTGTGAACAAAAAGAGTAGAATGACATCAGGAACGAAAGTTTACGAAAATTATTTGTGAAACAGCGAGGGAACAAAGTGGCAGGGAAAGAATTTACAAGAGGTGCAGGTATCCTGATGTCAATAACGAGTTTGCCAACTGCATACGGAATTGGAACCATGGGTCAGGATGCATTTGACTTTGTTGACTTACTGGTAGATTTAAAGCAGAGATATTGGCAAGTGTTACCACTTGGACCTACAAGTTTTGGAGATAGTCCTTATCAGTCCTTTTCCGCATTTGCTGGAAATCCATACTTAATTGATTTGCATACGTTAATAAAAGAAAAACTAATCACAAAGGCAGAAGTGGAAAGCTTATCCTGGGGTAATAAAGAAGATGATATTGATTATGCCATTCTTTTTGAAAACCGCTTTAAAGTTTTAAACTCTGCATGCGGCAGATTTGATTTTGAGAATGAAAAATTCCTTAAATTTTCAAAGGAAGAATCTTATTGGCTGGATGATTATTCTTTTTTTATGGCTATGAAAACGTTTTCCAATAACGACGGATGGATGGATTGGAAAGAAGAAATTAGAAACAGGAATGACAAAAGTCTGAATCAATATCAGAAAAAACTAGAGAAGGAAATAAGGTTTTGGAAGTTTTGTCAGTTTAAGTTTTTTGAACAGTGGATGAAACTAAAGGCCTATGCAAATAAGAAGGGGATACAAATTATTGGTGATATTCCACTCTATGTTGCCTTAGATAGTGCGGATGTGTGGGTAAATCGAGAAGATTTTCAATTAGATAAAAACGGTTGTCCAACTTTGGTTGCAGGCTGCCCGCCAGATGCATTTTCAGATGATGGTCAGAAATGGGGAAATCCTTTATATGACTGGGATGCCATGGAACAAAATGGTTTTGCCTGGTGGAAAAAGCGGATGCTTGCTAATGCAAAGTTATATGATGTAATTCGTATTGATCATTTTATTGGTGTTGTTCGCTACTATAGTATACCTGCCAATGATGACAATGCAAAAAATGGCAGATGGAGAAAAGGTCCTGGCAAAAAATTAACGGATGCTATCGAAGAAGTCTTAGGAGATGGAAAAATTATTGCAGAAGACCTTGGGGTATCGGTTCCTGGAGTCAAGAAGCTAATGGATAAAACCGGTTGGCCGGGAATGAAAATCTTGCAATTTGCCTTTGACGGGAACACCTCCCACGATTATCTTCCTCATAATTATACCAGTCGAAATATTGTGGTATATGCAGGAACCCATGACAATGAAACTTTAGTTGGTTATTTTCGAGATAAAACTGAATATGAGTTGGCATTTTTATATGAGTATTTAAATATTAACTCCAAAGAGGAAATAGCAGATGCCCTCATTCGACTGGCATATAGTTCTACAGCAAATGTAGTAATATTCCAGATGCAGGATTTATTAAAACTAGGAAATGAAGCAAGAATGAACCTTCCATCAACTGTTGGAAAAAACTGGAGATGGAGAGCATTACGAGATAGTCTGGACGATGAAAGAAGAACCTGGATTCGAACCATGGCAATCATTTACCGCAGATAAAAGCGGATCAAATCAAAGTAAGATGCTTAGGCATTTTATGATATAGGCTAACAAAGCACAAAGAAAAAGGAGAGGTATTACATGAAAAAGAAATTTTTAGCTCTTATTATGGCAACAGCCATGATAGCAACACTTGTAGGCTGTGGAAACGATGCAGAAGAAACAGCAACCGTAACAGAAACTGAAACAACAGAAGAAGTTGCAGAAACTACAGAAGAAGTAGTAGAAGTTACACCAGTAACATTAACCGTTTGGGGACCATCTGAAGATCAAGACGAAGCTTCAGGAGCTTGGTTACCTACAATGTGTGAACAGTTTGCAGCTCTTCATCCAGAATGGGAAATCACATTTGAATATGGTGTATGTTCAGAAGGTGATGCTGGAAACTTAGTATCTCAGGATCCTTCAGCAAGTGGAGATGTTTATTTCTTCGCAAACGATCAGATCAATACCTTAATCGCAGCGAATGCAATTGCTGAATTAGGTGGAGAAGCAGCTGATTATGTAAGAAATACGAATTCAGAAGCAATCGTTAATTCAGTATCAGTAGACGGATCTGTATACGGAGTTCCTTTTACAACAAATACTTGGTTTATGTACTATAACAAATCTCTTTTAACAGATGACGATATCAAAAACTTAGATACAATGCTTACAAAAGGTAAAATCGCATTCCCATTAACAAACAGCTGGTACATTGCATCATTCTTTGTAGCAAATGGTGGAACTTTATTTGGTGATGGAACTGACGAAGCAGCTGGAATTAACTTTGGTGGAGCAGCTGGAGTTGAAGTTGCAAACTACTTAATCGACCTTGCAGCAAATGCAAACTTTGTTAATGATGCATCTGGAGAAGGTGTAGCTGGTATGGCAGATGGTTCAATCGCAGCTATGTTCTCAGGAGCTTGGGATTATGCAACATTAAAAGAAGCTCTTGGCGATGATCTTGGTATTGCTCAACTTCCTACAATTACATTGAATGGAACAGAAAAACAATTAAGATCTTTTGCTGGATCAAAAGCAATCGCTGTTAATCCAAATGCAGAAAACCCTAAAGCAGCAGTTGAACTTGCAAAATACTTAGGTGGAGCAGAAGCTCAGCAGAAACATTATGAACTTAGAAACATCGTTCCTTGTAACACAGAATTATTAGCAACTGAAGCAGTTCAGAGTGATGCACTTGTATCAGCTCAGAACGCAACATTTGATAATACTTCAATCATTCAGCCTTTCGTAGCAGCTATGGGTAACTACTGGACACCAGCAGCAAACTTCGGAACTGCTATCATTAGTAAAGATATTACAAAAGACAACGCTGAAGCAAAAGTGGAAGAATTCAACACTTCATTAAACACTTCAGGAGTTCAGTAATCAGTATTTAAAAAAAGGTTCTAGGCTGCTTTATGCAGCTTAGAACCAGATTTTAAGTAAATATATAAAGCAGGTTAGGAGGTTTAATGGTGAGCATAAAAAAGAACGCGAAAGCAAAAAAAAGTAAAATTGATTTTTATACGCCCTATACATTAAGAAATGCATTAACCAAGGGAGATTTTCTAACCAGAATTGGTATGCTGATTATGGGAGCTGGAAATATCTTTCGCAAACAAATTGGTAAAGGTATTTTCTACCTGTTTTTTGAAGTGGCATATATTATATTTATGATTCAAAATGGTATACAAAATTTATCCATGCTTCCCTCACTTGGAGATAAGTTACAGGAAAAAGTATGGAGTGAAGATTTAGGAATATTTGTTTATACAGAGGGTGATAATTCTCTGATTCTTTTGTTGTATGGATTTGCAACACTGGCAGTAACAGTTGGTTTTTTAATAATTTGGGCTTCTTCTTTAAAAAGTGCCTATAAAAGTCAGTGCTTGAAAAAAGAAGGAAAGCATTTAAATACATTTTTAGAAGATATCAAAAGCTTATTTGATGAAAATCTTCATAAACTTTTACTTACAGGACCTATGGCCGGAGTTCTGGCATTCACAGTCATTCCTTTGATATTTATGATTAGTATGGCATTTACGAATTATAGTAAAGAAGGGGGAAAATTAGTTCTATTTGATTGGGTTGGTCTCCAGAACTTTATTAAAGTGTTAAATTTTAATGATTCCATCGGTCAGACATTTTGGTCCGTTTTAGGATGGACAATTATCTGGGCAATTTTTGCTACAGGTTTAAATTATATAATGGGTATGATACTAGCGATTGTCATTAACCGAAAAGATACCAGAATGAAAGCGTTCTGGAGATTTTGTTTTGTGCTTTCGATAGCAATACCACAATTTGTTTCGCTTCTAATTATGAGAACGATGTTACAACCAAATGGTGCGGTAAATGTCTTGTTACAAAATATGGGATGGATAGATTCTCCGCTTCCATTTCTTACCAGTGCTAATTGGGCAAGAGTAACGGTTATTGTGGTAAACTTATGGGTAGGTATTCCATTTACCATGTTACAGGTTACAGGTATTTTACAGAATATCCCAGCAGAATTATATGAATCAGCTAAGGTAGATGGTGCTAATGCGGTAGTTACCTTCTTTAAAATCACGCTTCCTTATATGTTATTTGTAACAACACCATACTTAATCACCACTTTTACTGGCAATATCAATAACTTTAATGTTATTTATCTGCTTTCAGGAGGAAATCCAACACCAGTTGGTTCAACTGCAGGAAAAACAGACTTGCTGGTAACCTGGTTGTATAAATTAACCGTAGATCAACAGTATTATTCCATTGGTTCTGTTATCGGTATTATGACTTTTGTTGTGCTTGCTGTATTCTCCTTAATTGCTTACAGAAGTACAGGATCTTATAAGAATGAGGAGGAATTTCAATGATGAGAAAAGCAGGAAACGCCTCTATGGGAGTAAGAAGAAAAGTAAACAATCTGATCGTGCATACGATTTTAGCTATTTTATCGTTTGTGTGGATTTTTCCGGTAATATGGGTAATCTTAACAAGTTTCAGTGATCAGATTGGTTCCTATGTATCCAGTTTTTTGCCAAAGTCTTATACTTTGGATAATTACAAAAAATTATTTACGGATACTACCATTTTAAACTTTCCTAAAATGTTCAGTAATACTTTAATCATTGCAGTTTTTACCTGTATTATTTCAACATTTTTTGTATTATCCGTATCCTATGTTATGTCAAGACTTCGTTTTAAAGTACGTAAACCGTTGTTAAATGTTGCATTGACGCTGACACTTTTCCCTGGATTTATGTCCATGGTAGCAGTGTATTATATTTTAAAGGCTGTTGGTCTTGCAGAAGGAGATATGATCAGAGTTGCTTTGATTATGGTATATTCTGGTGGTAGTGGATTAGGCTTTTATATTGCAAAAGGTTTTTTTGACACCATACCAAAGGCTCTTGATGAAGCAGCATTTTTGGATGGAGCAAATAAATGGCAGGTATTTACAAAGGTAACGATACCACTTAGTAAACCAATTATTGTATATACGATTTTAACCTCATTTTTATCTCCATGGTTAGATTTCATATTTGCAAGAGTAATTTGCAGAGCGAATGCAGATACGTTTACCGTATCGATTGGACTCTGGAGAATGCTTGAGAAAGAATATATCAATAGCTGGTATACCAGTTTTGCAGCTGGAGCGGTTTGTATTTCGATACCGATTGCGATCTTGTTTATTTATATGCAACGTTATTATGTAGAAGGACTTACTGGTTCTGTAAAAGGTTAAAGAAGTTAGCTAAAAAAAGAAAGGTACCGGATTACGGTGCCTTTTTTTAAAGGGAAATAATGGAGGATTTGAAATATGAAAAGAATTCGTATGGTAGTAATCTTGTTTTTATGTCTATTTTTGGTAACCGCCTGTTCGAAAAAAGAGACTCTGGTGGAAGAGGAAAAAGTTGAAACAGAAGTTGAAGCCGAAGTTGAAACAATCGTTGTGGAATCTACAGAAGAAGAGCAACTACCGATTCAAATGATAGATGATAAATATCGTAATTTTTATGAAATTTTTGTTTATTCCTTTTATGATAGCAATGGAGATGGGGTTGGAGACTTTGATGGGTTAACAGAAAAATTAGATTATCTCAATGATGGGAGTGACCAGACATTAGATGATCTTGGGTTTAACGGTATTTGGCTTATGCCAATCATGACCTCAACAACCTATCATAAATACGACGTTGTAGACTATTATGAAATTGATCCAGAGTACGGGACCATGGATGATTTTAAAGAATTCATGGCAGCATGCAAAGAACGGGATATCGATGTGATTTTAGATATGGTCATCAATCATACATCATCAAAACACCCTTGGTTTTTGGAGGCAAGTACGTATTTAAAAAATCTTGGTGATGGGGAAGTGGATTTAGAAGAATGTCCATATGTGGATTATTACTTTTTTTCAAGGGAAAAAACAAGCCAGACCAACTGTCAGCTTCCAGGAACTGACTGGTATTATGAAGGACGTTTCTGGAGCGAAATGCCTGATTTAAATCTTGAAAATGAAGATGTTCGAAATGAATTAACCGAGATTGCAAAGTATTGGCTGGATCTTGGTGTTGCAGGTTTTCGACTGGATGCAGCCAAAGAGTTTTACTCAGGGAATGACAGCGCGAATATTGAGGTCCTAGGCTGGTATCGCGAAATGGTAACAGGAATCAAAGAAGATGCTTATCTGGTAGCAGAAGTCTGGACTGATGTAAACACCTATGGAAAATACTATCAAAGTGGGATTGATAGTCTGTTTAACTTTGCCTTTGCAAACAGTGATGGTTTAATAGCAAACACAGTAAAAGGAAATTCGAAGACGATAAATGCCTTGGTTTATGGAAGCAGTGTAGCCGCTTTGGATGAAAAGTTTAAGGAATATAATCCAAATTATGTGGATGCACCTTTTTATACAAATCATGATATGGCTAGAAGTGCTGGATATTATTCAGGAGAAGACAGGGTAAGTCAAACAAAAATAGCAGGAGCATTAAATCTCTTTATGAGCGGCGCTACGTTTGTATATTATGGAGAAGAACTTGGCATGAAGGGATCTGGCAAAGATGAAAATAAACGTGCCCCAATGCAGTGGTCAGTGGATAAAAATGCAGAGGGAATGTGTAAGGGACCTGACTATATAGACCCTATTAAAATGATCAATGGAAGTTTGGAAGAGCAAATGGAAGATCCGTATTCCATTTATCAATACTATAAAAAGGCACTACAGATTAAAAATCAAAATCCAGAAATTGCCAGAGGTATTACTACTTTTGTTGAAGAATTATCCAATGAAAGGGTATGTGTTTTGAAGAAGGTTTATATGGAAAAGGAAATATTGCTGATTTATAATATTTCTTCAGAGGAAAGTACCTTGGATTTGTCTGAAATTACGATCAATGGTTCAATGGTTGGCGAAAATAATGTAACAATAAAAGGCAATCTGAATGTTGGTGAAGCAGTTTCTGTTTTGGAAAACACGAACTTAGTGATGCCAGAATATGGAACCGTTATTATCTGGTAAGAAAGGATTAAAATGAAAGAGTATCAAAACTATATTTTTGACTTATATGGTACATTGGTGGATATCCATACCAATGAAAACAAGTCCTATTTATGGCAGAAACTGTCTGATTTTTACGCAACTTTTGGAGCTATTTATAGCCCTAAGGACTTAAAAAAAGAGTATACAGTTCTTTGTAAGAAGATGGAAAAAAATATGAATTCTCCACATGGAGAATTCATATTAGAAGAAGTGTTTCGGCAATTAATGGAAGAAAAGGGAGTTCATGTTTCGAAGGATGTAATCTTTTCAATAGCTCAGCTTTTTCGAGTGCTATCCAGGGATAAGCTGGCATTGTATAATGGTGTGAAAGAGCTTTTAGAAGAGCTAAAGACGAAACATAAGAAAATTTATTTGCTTTCCAATGCGCAGGAAGTATTCACCATGCCAGAAATGAAAGTGTTAGGGCTGATGCCTTATTTTGATGGAATCTATATTTCTTCTGTGGTTGGAATTAAAAAGCCGGATACAAGGTTTATGGAAACCTTGGTTCAAAATGAGAAGTTGGAAAAACAGGAATCGATTATGATTGGAAACGATCAGACAACGGACATTCAAATTGCCAAAGACTTTGGGATGGATAGTCTTTATATACATAGTAATCTTTCGCCAGAGTATTGTAAGGATAAAAAAGCGACCTACGAAATATTAGATGGTGATGTTAGTAGAATCCTGATATAAGCACAAAACAAAAACCCAGAAGACAAGCTTCTGGGTTTCTGTTTTTGTGTAAAAGGGGAATTCTTCCGGAATTGCTAATTAGCAAACTCGACATTGCTATCGAATCTATTAGAAGTATATTACTTTTTTCCTATAAAATCTATAATTATTTTGAGTAAAATTAAAACAATATTAGCGTGAAAAAGTAAAACAGAGAAATATTAAAATATAGAATTCTATATATTTTGAAAAAAGAAAAGAAAAACCCCTAGATTTAGGGGTTTTTCTTTTCGCAACCGTTTTCGTAACAAAGTTTCGTTTGATTGAAAAAATAATACAATATTGATTTTAGTTCTTTAATTTGATTTTGTTAATAAAAGTGCAAGCAAGATAAAAAACGATACATGCAAGTGTAATTCCAATAGAGTCTATCAGGACATCTTTGATACTACCCATTCTTCCAGGAATAAAGGTCTGATGATACTCATCCAAAGCTGCAAAAACAATAGATGCGATAGCCGAAATAAGAAGCACGTTTCTTTTCTTATTTAATACTCGATTTAACGGTAGGAGTAAACTCATACAGAGGGCAAAATATTCACTAACATGGGCAGTTTTACGAATTAAAAAATGAATAAAATCTATTCGATTTACAAGTACATTAGGAGCAGATTCTGGATGAAAGAAAAAATCATAGGTTTCCAGAACATAGGTGGTTATGGTTTCGCTTAGTCCACCAGAAGTATCTCCGTTTTGTGCAGAAAAAGAAAAAATTAAAGATAAAATTATCATACATGGTATAAAAAAAATAACTTCTTTCATAAAAAATAACAGGTGATGCTTTTGGTTACTTGTTTGCAAATTCAATCTCCTTTATTAATTCGGAAGGGATAGCAGCACCAGAGGCTGTAATTTTTTGTGTTACATTTTCTAAATGATGAATCCGCTGTTTTTGTAAAATCTGAAAACGATCAAAGAGTTCGCTATATAAAGGGTTTCTGGATAAGGAAACCCTTATATTTTGTGGCAATGGACAATAGGTAAACAGTATTTTTCGAGCAACCTTATTTAATCTGGGAGATCCGGTTCCCTCATATAAAATCCATGTTACATAATCTCGAACAAACATTTCTTTGAAACTATTTTTTGCTTTTTGAAGGCTTAATTTGATTTTATCTTTCGCTTCTGGTGATAAATCACTGTTTTTTCGATAAAACTGTACATAGTCAAAGTATTCACTGGTTAAAGAACTATCTGTAAAATCATTCCATCTTGCTCCTTGAATACGTTTACACATTTCCCAACGATATTCGCCGGTAATGCGAATCAAAGTTTGGGTTGTATCCTCCAGGTTTAAAATGGGTAGCATCATACGGGCTGGAGTAGTTCTTCTTTTCCCTTCTATTTCCTGCCAGGTAATGCCACGGGTTCCAATCGTTGGAGTTAAAATAATATCAGGGAGAACTTCTAGGTGTAATGTTTCCTTAATATTTTTAAAATTTGGGTTATTAAATAAAGTTTCTCTGTAAAATGCAGAGAAGTCTATGCCACGGATAAAATTTTCTCCATTTTCTATGGTTTTAGAATCAACCAGACAAGAAGACAGTGTTTTTAAAACATTATGCTCAGAAAAAACAGGACAAAAGGTGCTTGCCCTTCCAAAGGTAATTTTATTTACAATTGGAAAAACATTTTGAATTTCAAAGACTACCTTCTGAGCTTGGTCATTTAGCATTTTGTGCTCTAAAAGATCGTTGATTTTACCGGCAACCTTCATTTCATGAACATAGGCAGTGTAATCTGTATCGAACTCATTTCTGCTAGGTTCTTTGTTCCCTTTATAAATTTCCATCAGCCATTCGTATAAGGTATAAATTCCTTTTGCTGGATCACCTTTTAAGTTCTTTGCAAACTCGGAAAGGCAAAGCGCATTATCGATACCAGCCAGCTCTTCGTCTACATAACCGAAAAGTAAAAACATGCGTATAATCAATGGAAGCTCCTTATCCATATGACTTAGCATGAAAATTTCACGGTATAAGTTATAAAACTGTTCGGCTATTTGTTTCCGTAAAAGCCTTGCTGCATCATCTTGTGAATTTTTATCTACTAATTTTTTATATGCTAAGATAGCTGTTTGAAAGTTATGTGCTGTTTCGTCATCCCAGTCTGCATATTTTAATATTGTTTTTAAGGAATCGTTCAAAAAGTCGACTTTTAACTGTTCCTCTTTTTGTTGCTCATTTGACACGGTATGTTGTGGTGTTTCAAGTTTTGCTTTCTCAATTGATGCAAGCATTTGTTTATGCTTATCGACTCTTGCACGATAAAGTTCTTTTTGAATAGAGGGCATGCTTTCGATTTGAATCATGAGTTTGCTTACGCTTGCTGTGAGGGAAAGCTCTTCTTCCCCCTGCTTTAATGCATGATACAGCAGACTGGTGTATAAATCGAAATAATCCATTTCATTTTCATTTAAGAATAAGCTGGACAACTCGGCCTGGTACGAATCCATACTTTGGTTGAGCTCCAGTATTTGACGTATCTGTTTACTGGCTTGTAAAATCATACCCATACTAATCGCGGGTGAAGCATTGTAAATCTGGATTTTCAGGCTATCCTCTAAGGTTTGAATTCCCTCATAATAATCACTTACCCATGTGTCGATATCCTCATCCAAAATCAGGGGACTGATTTCTTCTAAATCGGGAAGTTCTTTGATTGGCATACGAAAACGACTACAAAGAAGTCGATATTCTTCGTTGCAGCTTTTTACATAGTCATACGTGTTATCACATTCAAACTGATTTAGAAAAAAATGATTCATGAGTTCTATCGTTTGTTTGGTGATGGAACTTGTGAGAATGTTGGGAATATTTTTTGCGCTTGCTAATATTTTTCGAATATCATCCTGTTTTTCATAAGGATAGGTGAAAATACTGGTATCCTCCATGGTTACAGCATGAAATGAGTGAACAGAACTAAATACATCAATAAGACCTAAACAATCGCCCTTTTCCAGGAGTAATTCGCGACTTTGGTTGATTAATTTTACGCATCCTTTTGTGATAATGGATAGTTGGTCAAGCTTTTGACCGGAGCGAAATAGTACCGTTCCTTTTTTGATTTCTGTAATTGCCATAGGAATCCTCCATAGTACATTTTCATGAACCGAACACGATAATGTCTGGTTCATGGATAAAATCATTATAAGCATTTAATAGATATAATACAACCACATAAGCTTAAATAGGTATTTTTTTTGTGGAATATACACATATTTTACGGAAAGAATACTGTACTTTTTGAAAATATATGATAGAATAAGACATAGTATTTTTTTTATGAAATGAAGTATATTGGAGGAAATTATGGAAGATAGCAATTTATTAAGAGAGAAGCTGCTTCAGGAATATAAACCAGATATTGAGAAATTATCCAAGTATATTCCTTACTTTCAAAGTAAAGGAGCAAAGGATGTAATGAATCAATATGAAGCTGATCAGAATGCGTCGGGATCCCTTGTATTTCCTATTTATGATTCTAATCTGATGTCCTTTATTAAAGAAGCAAAAAAGACAAAACTAATCAATTCGAATTATGTATATGTATATAGTAGAAAGAGAATGCGGAATGTAAAAGATGAGATAGTTGAGATTGATCACGTTACCTTAAAGGACTTTGATGTTTTAACAGCCATTCTGTCAAAGTATGTATTAAAGGGGATGATAAAAGCATCTTTATGGACGGAAGCTGTGGAATATAAAGTGTTTTTAAAAATTCTTCTTAAAATGAAAGAATTGGTTGATTTCTGGGATAAGGAAGAACATAAAACTTCTGCTTATTAATAATGAACCAAGGAATGGAGTTAGAAATGGGAGATAAATCGCTGCAAAAAAGGCAATATATTTTAGAGACTGCCAGAGAAGTTTTTATGGAAAAGGGTTATAAAGATGTTACCATGAAGGATATTGTAGATGCCTGCGAAATCAGCAGGGGCGGTTTGTATCTGTATTTTAACAGCACGAAGGAGATTTTTCAGGATGTTTTAAAGATGGAACAGCAAGAGACGGACGATGTATTTGCCTCTACGATTCCAAAGAACGCAACAGCTGCTGATATCTTAGCTCTCTTTTTAAAAGAACAGAAAAAGGAATTACTTAAAAGTAAGAAAACTCTGACCATAGCAATTTATGAATTTTACTTTCAGAATAAAGTTCCTAAAAAAGAACATCTTATCAGACAGCAGTTTGAGGGAGCTGTTAAGATTATTGAACAATTAATTGCAGATGGAGTTGCATCGGGAGAATTGTACTGCGAAGACTGTCTCCAAACTGCAAGAAATATAATGTTTGTAATTGAAGGATTGAAAATCTCAGCTCAAACCATGGGCATTACAGAAGAGATGGTGAACCGAGAACTTCTGTATATTATGAGTGGCTTGGTTGCAGATGAATAGAATGATATAAAT
>CANRGO010000060.1 GCA_947630125.1 uncultured Lachnospiraceae bacterium
GACATGTCCCCTATTTTTGAAGGTCTAATCATAATCCAAAGATTGGCTTTGGCCTTTGGAAATTCATGTTTTCTAGGTGCAACAGCTCTTGTAACCTGCCAATATACAAACAATTCATCCCCATCAACTTTAGAAACCATTTGGATTAACAATTCCTTCAACTCCTCTTTGGTATAAGGAATCTCTATATGAACCAAGTCTGCACTGCTGTAAAAACGATCCATATGTTCTCCCAAATTAAAAATCACATGATTTCCTGCGCAGGTTGCGTCATAAACCCCATCTCCATAATAGTGAACTCGATCATCAAATGGAATCACCATATTTTCTATTTCATCATATTTTCCATTATAAAAACCTAAGTTCTTCATTCCCATATTCCTCCATTAATCTATTCTTCTTTTTGAAATTTAAAACTTAAATACTCGTCAATTAAGGCAACCACTTTTTCATACCCAATTTTTTCTGTATTGATGGACAAATCATAGTTCTCTGAATTCTTCCATTTTTTTCCTGTGTGAAATTTGTAGTAATCACTTCTATAACGATCCATTTTTTTAATATGTCGTTTTGCTTGTTTTTCGCTTATATCACTTCGTTCCATTTCATGTCTGATACATTCTTCTTCTGAAGCATAGAGAAAAATACTCACCATATTGGGATTATCTTTTAAAATAAAATCTCCACATCTTCCTATAACAATATAAGATTCCTTTTGTGCCAGTTCTTTTAAAACCTTGGCCTGGTAATTAAATAAATTACTGTCCGATACAAAATTTCCACTTTCCGGTGGAATCAGTTCTCCATTGTAAACACTTTGATAGACCTTATACAGGATGGTATTTTTGATTGCTTCGTCTGCTTTTGCAAAAAGAGCCTCATTGATTCCGCTATCTTCGGAAGCAAGTTGTAAAAGTTTTTTATCATACAAATTGATCTGATATTTATTTGCAAGCATCGTCCCAATCGTAGTCCCTCCACTTCCGCAGGTTCTTGTAATTGCCAATACAAAATTTTCATTAGGTTTCATTTCTATTCCCCCTATTGTCCAAGATACGCTTTTTTTACTCGTTCATCATTCAATAATTCTCTGGCATTTCCAGTAATTGTAATGTTACCAGTTTCAAGTACATATGCGCGGTCTGAAATTGCAAGGGCCATATTCGCATTCTGCTCAACCAAAAGTACCGTAATTCCCTGCTTATGTACTTCTTTAATAATATTAAAAATATCCTTCACAAGCAAGGGGGATAATCCCATGGAAGGTTCATCCATTAATAGCATCTTGGGACTACTCATTAAAGCTCTTCCCACTGCAAGCATTTGTTGCTCTCCTCCACTCAGAGTTCCTGCTAACTGCTTCCTTCTCTCTTTTAACCTTGGAAATCTCTCGAAAATTTCCTTTTCCTTCTGTTTGATTTCATCCTTGTTTTTAATAATAAAGGCACCCATTTCCAAATTTTCTACAACCGTCATATCTGGAAATATATGTCTGCCTTCTGGTACATGCGCCATTTTCAGT
Organism: uncultured Lachnospiraceae bacterium; assembly: GCA_947630125.1. Classification (GTDB taxonomy): domain Bacteria; phylum Bacillota; class Clostridia; order Lachnospirales; family Lachnospiraceae; genus CANRGO01. The sequence continues at coordinate 1,523 of CANRGO010000060.1, forward strand.
TGAATGATTTTACTTGGATCCATTTTCTGTAAATCAGTCCCATCATATAGAATCGATCCAGAGTTGGCTTTTTTTAGTCCTGTTATGGTATGCAAAATTGTAGTTTTTCCCGCCCCGTTGGCACCAATTAAAGAAACAATTTCTCCATCCTTAACTTCCATACTTACATTATGAATTGCATGAATTGCGCCATAGGACACACTAAGATCTTTAATTGTCAGCATAAAGGTCCTCACTTTCTTCTTTTCCAAGATAGGCTCTGATTACTTCTGGATGATTGGCAATTTCTTCCGCTGTACCATGTGCAATTGTAATTCCATAATCAATTACCTGAATTCTTTCACAAACCTTCATAACCAAACTCATATCATGTTCGATTAAAAGTACAGATATTTGAAACTTCTTTCGAATTACATGAATAATATCCAATAATTCTGCGGTTTCTGTTGGATTCATTCCAGCAGCTGGTTCATCTAAAAGAAGCAATTTCATACCTGTTGCAAGTGCTCTTGCAATTTCAAGTCTCCGCTGTTGCCCATAGGGTAGATTTTCAGCAATATAATCCGCTTTATCCTCTAAGTGAACAATCTCTAATAACTCCCTAGCCCGTTTCTCAATTTCAGCTTCTTCTCTCCAAAATTTCTTAGAGCGGAACACTGAGGCAAAAAGACTATAGGACATGTGCATATTCATAGCCACAATAACATTTTCAAGCACCGTCATCTTCTTAAATAACCTAATATTCTGAAAGGTTCTTGCTATCCCTGATCGTACTACCTGATGGGTTCTTTTTCCATTCATTTTTAAGCCATTTAAATAATAGGTTCCTTCTGTAGGCTGATAAACTCCTGTTAGTAAATTGAATACGGTGGTTTTTCCAGCTCCATTTGGTCCAATCAAACCCACCAGCTCACTTTCTCCAATTTCCAGGCAAAAATCATCAACGGCCTTTAATCCTCCGAAAGTAATGCCTAAATGTTTTACTTCCAGTACTGGTTTTTTTACTTCGCTCATGAATGTTTCTCCTTATCATCAGATTTATGTTGTTTGATTTTTGCTAAAAGCTTTTTCAAAATACGTGTAAGAGAAAATTCGTAAGTTCCAAAAATTCCACCAGGTCTGAATATCATAACCAATACTAATACAATGGAGTATGCAAGCATTCTATATTGGGAAAACTGACGCATAGCTTCGGGAAGTGCTGATAAAAAGGTTGCACCAATAATAGAACCAGTAAGTGAACCACTTCCTCCTATAATCACCTGTGTCAGAAATTCTGCTGAATACATAAAATTGAAATTAGTAGGTATCATGGCTGTCATATAATGAGCATATATAGCTCCACCAACACCTGCAAAAAAGGCTGATATGGTAAAAGTCAGCACTTTATAAAAGGTGACATTTATTCCACTGGCTGCTGCCGCTATATAATCCTCTCGGATTGCTTTCACGGTACGCCCAAATCTGGATCTTACAAACATATACATAATTGTAACGCAAACTACCATCACCCAGAAAACCCAATAAAAATTTGAGAGTCTGGCGATTCCGCTCATGGTTTTTCCATTTCCAGTTACTTCAAAATTACAAAAGGCAACACGAATAATTTCTGCAAAAGCAACCGTTACAATAGCCAGATAATCACCTCGCAGGCGAAGTGCTGGTATCCCTACTGCGATCCCGGTTAGAGCTGCTGCAAAACCTCCGATAATTAAAGCAATCAGGAATAAGAAAAAGTTTGGTATCCCTGATCCAATCAGTGCATTGGTTACAATGGCAGAGGAGTATGCTCCGACTGACATAAATCCTGCATGCCCCAGAGAGAATTCTCCCATAAATCCTGTAAGTAGATTGAGCGATGCCACCATAATGATTGTGTAACAGGCAGTTGTACAAATACCTTTGATATAGGTCGTTCTTCCCCCAAGAAAATTAGATTCAAACACCAATACCAATAATAAAAATATAGCTAGTACTCCGAATATATTAATCACGTATGATACTTTTTTTTCTTTCGGCATTTTTATGTTCAAAGGATTCACCTACACTTTCACTCCAATATTTTTACCCATAATTCCAGTTGGTTTCACAAGAAGAACAATGATTAGTATTCCATACGTAATTGCTTCATACCAACCTGGAGCTATATAAACTTTTACAAAAATTTCAATAATTCCAACCAGTATTCCACCAATCATCGCTCCTGGAATGCTTCCGATACCACCTAATACTGCTGCCACAAAAGCCTTGAGTCCCATCATTGAGCCCATATCAATGGTTGCTCTTGGATAGGTGGAACAGTACATCAGGGCAGCTACTGCTGCAAGACCTGAACCTAAGGCAAAGGTAGTTGTGATGATTCTATTTACACTAATCCCTACCAAGGTAGATGCTTGTTTGTCCTGTGGAACTGCACGCATGGCTTTCCCGATTCTGGTACTCTTAACAAAAATACTAAGTGCAAGCATAATTACAATTCCGATACTCATGGTTAGCAAATATTTACTTTGTATTTTAACACCAAAAAATTCCAGTACAGGTAGCGTAAATATGGCTGGAATGGATTTGGGATTTGCTCCAAATAAAACCATAGCCAGATTTTGTAAAAACAAACTCATAGCCAAAGCAGTAATGAGTGCAGACATGGATCCTGCTTTTCTTACTGGCTTATAGGCAATCATTTCTACTGCAACACCTACAAATACACAAACTGAAATCGCAACAAACAGGGATAACCAAGGGGGCATTCCTGCGTGAATCATTAAGGGTATTGTATAAAAAAGTGTATAACTTCCAACCATAATAAAATCACCATGAGCAAAATTGATCATTCGGATAATTCCATAAACCATGGTATACCCAAGGGCAATCAATGCATATATTGCTCCCTGGTTTAAACCATTTACAACACTTTGGATAAGTAATGACACGATGTTCATCCTCCTTAAGAATTAATTTCGGCACAGAAATAGTTCTGTGCCGATTTGTTAACCATTGTAATCAAGTAAAAAAGATTATTCCTCTGGAGTTAAGGTTGTAACCCAACTTACTACACCATTTTTAAAGGTATTAATTACAATATTCTTTTCAGGGTCACCATTACTGTCCAACGTAAATGTTCCTGTTACCCCTGAGAAAGTTAAACCTGTCATTCCTGCTTTTAAAGCTTCTGTATCAGTCGCTCCTGATTTTTCAGCTGCTGCTTTAATCATATAGATTGCATCATAGTAACATGCACCAATTGCATTCAAACTCTCTGTTCCATATTTTTCTGTATATTTTGTTACATAAGCTTGTACTTCTTCTGCAGTATCTTCAGATGAATAATGATTTGTAAAGTAGGTGTTTTCAAATTGTGCTTCTAAACCTGTGGTGTTAGAACCATCCCAGCCATCACCACCCATAATTGCACCTTCAAAACCTGCATCTCTTGCCTGTTGTACTAAAAGTGGCACGGTATCAAGGAAACATGGATAAAATAAGAAATCTGCTCCAGATGCAACTGCCTGTGAAACCTGTGCTGTATAATCTGTGTCTTTTGATGTACATTCACCGGTATAAACAATTTCGATACCATTTGCTTCTGCATTTTCAACAAATGCATCTTTTAATCCATTGGAATAGTCATCATCTTTTGCGTATATTACAGCTGCTTTTGTGTATCCTTGTTCTCCAGCAAATTTTGCAGCCATTTTACCCTGATAAGGATCAATAAAGCATGCGCGGAAAATATAATCACCAACTAATGTAAGTTTAAAATTGGTTGCAGTTGGAGAAATTAGAACTTTTCCTTCTGCCTGTGCAAGTTCAGCCATAGGAATACTACAGCTTGAGGAAAAAGAACCACAATAAATTTCTGGATTTTCAGCTGATAAACTATTATAAGCATTTACCGCTTGTTTGGAATCACCAGCATCATCTACTGCTTTTCCATTGTTAAGGATTTCAATCTGAACTCCACCCATCGCATTAATTTCTTCCACTGCCATCAAAACTGAATTCTGACCTGCTTCACCATAAACAGCATAACCACCAGTAACCGGAGCAATAAGACCTATTTTGATAACATTGTCTTCTTCACCCACTTCAGTTGTTTCTTTTGTTTCTGTCATTGTTTCTGTTGATTCTGTTGTTTCTGTTGAACCACAGCCTGCCAAAAGTGCTGTCGTTAAAGAGAGACACAATAAAATACCTACCATTTTCTTTTTCATAAAACTCCTCCTTCATATGCTTGCTTTTAAGTACCTCATGCTTTTTAACAAAAAAAAAGTTTCAGCCCTTATGCAAGAAAACAAAATTTCTTTGTTCTCTGACATAATGGTTGAAACCTCTTTGTTCCGGAATAACAGTTGCTGTAATTCTAGTTAGATTTTCCACAAATTAATTTAATACTTTATTGTGCGATTATAATCGAATATTTTACAAAAAGCAATAGTTTTTTTATAATTTTTTATTTTATTTACTAGTTAGGAAAAAATAGCGTGGGACTTTAATACAACAGAGACACATTCTCATTCAGTTGCTGCTCATAACGGTACATAAGGCTGTGACAGTATGGTACAACTGTCACAGCCTAAGTACCGATGGCAGCAAACGGTCTCTTTATGTATTAAAGTCCCACGCTATTTTTTGCCTACCATGTAATTAATAAGTTCCAAGATTTGCGGCTCCATCTGCTTTTGGATCTTCTCCAAATGTGTAGTCGTTTCCTGGAAGTACTGCATTTAATAAAATTCCTGCAATAGCTGCGATGGCAAGACTTGTTAATTTAATGTCTGCACCAAGAATATGGAAAACAAGACCATTACTAAACCCAAGCCCACTTACAAGAATTACAGCTGCAATAATCAGATTTCTGGTTTTTCCAAAATCTACTTTATTTTCTACTACATTACGAACACCTACTGCTGAAATCATACCATAAAGGATAAATGAAACACCACCAATAATAGCGGTTGGGATGGAATGAATTACTGCTGCAAATGCAGGAGAGAAAGAAAGAACAATTGCAAAACCTGCTGCAATACGAACCACTGCTGGGTCATATACTTTACTAAGTGCTAAAACTCCAGTATTTTCACCATAGGTTGTATTTGCAGGTCCACCAAACATACCAGCCAGTGAAGTAGCAATACCATCACCAATTAGACTTCTGTGTAAACCTGGATCTGCAATGTAATTTTTACCTGCGGTTGCTCCAATTGCTGAAATATCGCCAACGTGTTCCATCATCGTTGCAAGTGCAATTGGTGCCATAATTAAAATTGCATTTAGATCAAATTTTGCAAGAACAAAAGGTTGAAGTCCTAATAAATTGCTACTGCCAACTTCCGCAAAGCTTATGAGCTCTGGACCACCTGCAAGTGTGATAAGGAGTGCTACGGTATATGGAATTGTAACTCCCAATAAGATTGGAATAATCTTAATCATACCTTTTCCAAAAATATTACAAACAATGATGGTAGCAAAAGCAAAAAATGCAAGCAACCAGTTATTGGAGGCATCATTCACTGCATTAGGAGCAAGAGTCATACCAATTAAAATAATAATTGGGCCTGTAACAACTGGAGGTAAAAAACGCATAACTTTTTTTACTCCGACAAATTTTACTATGAAAGCCAGGGCAATATACAATGTTCCCGCTACCACAATACCACCAAGAGCATATGGAAGTTTGTCTGCTCCTGACATTTCAGCAAATTTTCCTGTATCCAGTTTAGAAACGGCTTCAAATCCACCTAAAAACGCAAAGGAAGACCCAAGAAAAGCAGGCACCTTAAATTTCGTCATTACATGAAAAATTAAAGTTCCAATTCCTGCAAATAACAATGTTGTCTGTACACTTAATGGTAATCCATAAGCGCCAGAAATAATCAATGGCACCAGAACTGTTGCACCAAACATTGCGAACATATGCTGTAATCCTAAAATCAGCATTCTTCCCATTCCTAGTTCACGTGCGTCATAGATTGGACCATGACCAATTTCTTTTCTTTCTTTTTTACTCATTTTGAACCCTCCTTATATTTTTAATTCAAGGCATCCATGATACAGAGCATCTGACCATGGGGCAAAAAAATAGACATTTCTACTAATTAATTCATTAGTAAAAATGTCAAATACAAAAGAAACAGGAATCCTGCTAAACACCATTAACATATTCAGAAATAGCCCCGTTGCTTTCATCATTTTTTGTACCATCCTTAAATCATTCTGTGAAATATCATACAGGAAAATTAGATAAATTACAAGAGTTTTTTATACAATTCAATTGATTTCTCTGGTTACATTTCTTAACCATTTTTTCTTTTTATATCGTAATAGAGACAATGGTATTTTTATTAATTCATCACTGAGGAGTATAAAATAAACCACCGGAATCGGTAATTTTAATACAAATGCTGCAATAGCACCTAGAAGTATGGAGCCAAACCACATGGTCGTCATGTCAAGGATCATGCCAAATAAAGTGTCTCCGCCTGCTCGAAAGATTCCAACAATCCACATACTATTCAATGCCTGACCCACAACATAATAAGACATCATAAATAAAAATATATTTGTGTAGGTCGCTGTTATACCTTCAAAGCCCATGATTGTTAAGATAACAGGGCGAAGGCATAAAATTAAAAGTCCACCTAACAAACCTCCCGCAAGTGCCATACGTATTGATTTTTTCCCATACTCCATGGCTAGCGAAATATTGTTTTCTCCGATTGCTTTTCCAAGCATAATCGCTATGGCATTTGCCATCCCAAACACGACTACCATGGATAGTTGACGACTTATGTGAGCCACCGAATTAGCTGCAACTGCGTTACTTCCCAGGTGACCAATAATTGCTGCATTAACAGAATATCCAACACCCCATAGTATTTCATTAAATATAACAGGTCCTGAAAATTTCAAAAAATCCTTTAATAGGATTTTATCCATAAAAATCATATATTTTGGAATAATGCCCACTTCTTTCAACTTAAAATTACCATATAATAGAACCACAACAACCTCAAAAAACCGAGCACACAAGGTTCCAATCGCAGCACCTTTTATTCCCATTGGCTCAATTCCAAACTGACCAAAGATTAAAATATAATTGATAATAAAATTTAAGATCAACGATATTCCATACACCACCGTTGAAATCACTACTTTTTCAATACTTCGAATCATATTTAAATAAGACATCGAAAATGCTACCATTGGAAATGTATAAGCCACAATCTTCAAATAAGTACTTCCTTCAGCAATAACATTTGCATCTTTTGTAAACAAACCCATAATTTGCTCTGTAAATAACAACGTTATAAACATAAACAATAAGCCAGCAAGAAGTGAAAATCCTAGCACAATACCCATAATTTTTTCTATGGCTTTTCGATCTCCTTTTCCCCAATATTGAGCAGTAAGGACACTGGCACCAGAAGCCATACCAAACAAAAAGAGACTTAATATAAAAAATACCTGTCCTGCCAACGAACAGCCTGCAAGAATATCTTCTCCAACTTTCCCAAGCATAATCACATCTGTTGCATTGACTCCCACATTGATCAAATTCTGTATGGCCATTGGAAGCACCAAAATTAATACTTTTTTATAAAAATCCTTGCTTTCTAAATTCATTGTTTTATTTAAATTCATTGTTTTATAAACCTCTGTTCTTTTTATCGTTTGCTTTTTTTATCATCTTACTATAAAATTGCAGTATATCTGTACCAAAAAACCCAATACGAGGTGACCCATGAAAGAAAAATTATACACCATTCCTTTGAACGATGCCATGGATGCACATGACGAATGTCCTTTTTGCTATATAGAGCGTAAGGTTGAGCAGGATTTGCTGGATTTTGTTTTAGGTAGCGGCTCTTCTTATATGCAAAGCCATATTCGTTCAAAAACCGACGCAGCTGGTTTCTGTCGCAGTCATTTTAAGAAAATGTTCGATTATGGAAATACCCTTGGTAATGGTTGGATATTAAAAACTCATTATCAAGCCATGATACAGGAAATGACTACTCTATTTAAAAATTCAAGTCCTCAGAAGCTATCTTTCAAGAGTAAATTTTCAAAAAACTCAAGTATTGAAAACCCCATTCAGGCATGGGTAAAAGAAAAAGAAACATCCTGCTATATCTGCAACGAGTACAAAGAAACCTATGCCAGATATTTGGATACTTTTTTTGTCATGTATAAACAGGATGATGCCTTCCGCAAAAAACTGGAAAACAGCAAAGGTTTTTGTCTTCCACATTTAGGAGATCTTTTTGAAGCTAGTGATAAACAATTGTCTGAAAAAGAACGGGCAGAATTTTATCCACTATTGTTCCGTATTATGGAAGAAAATATGAAACGAATCGGAGAGGATGTCAGCTGGTTGGTGGATAAGTTCGACTATCGAAACAACGATGCAGATTGGAAAAATTCGAAAGATGCTATCCAACGAGGAATGCAAAAATTACAAAGCGGTTATCCTGCAGATCCAATTTACAAAATGAACAAATAAAAACTTCTCTGGCTTCCAATGTTAGTTCATGGAATCCAGAGTTTTTTGTTGTAGGGAGGGTGCTTTTACCGCCATCATACATAACATATCCAGATATTCTACAAGTGTTCCATAAAACACATCCCAGTCGCTGCTTTCCTGTCTCATAAATTCTTGATAGATCCCCTCAAGAGTAATATCAACTATATTCCGAAGTTTCTCTTCATCAATGTGAGTTTCATAAACTTTCTTTTTACAGGTTCTTGCTATTTCTTCTAAAAAATCTATATATGCTTCCTGAAAACTCCGTATCTCCTCAAAGACCAAGGGGTCCTTTTCCATCTTCATTTGTTCTAAAAGCCCTGGTAAATACGGATACGTTTTCATCAATTGCATCTTGGCAAATTCCATTTGTTTTTTTATTGCAAAATAATCTTTCCTATTGATTTCTATCACGCTCTTAACTTCTAAAAAATAATGACGCAGTGCATAGTCACACAAAAACTGATAAAGCCCTTTTTTACTCACAAAGTAATGAAAAAGAAGTCCTTTTGATATATTCGCATCCTTTACAATATCGTCAGTACTTGCACGTTTAAATCCCTGCAAATAAAAGTGTTTCATTGCAGCGTTGATTATACGATCCTGTTTTTCTTTTTTTAGATCAAAAAACTTTTGATTCATACATCTGCCCCTCTCTCATTGACTTTCTCAGTCGAACTTAATGATATCATAGATAAAATCAAAAATAAACTTTCTTTTTTTATGAATTAATAATACAATAAGATTAACAATGAACAAAATAGAAGGGAGATTTATATGGGAAAAAAATTAGGCAAACTATTATTTTTTACTGCTGCAGCAGCGGCAGCCTACGGCACATACCAATACTATAAAAAGAACAAAGCCGAGAAGGAACATACAAGTAATTCAGATGTTGAAGATTTTTATGATTTTGATCATATTGATGATGAAACCTTTGATAAAAGCGATGTTTCAGAACGAAGTTACATCAGTCTGGATAAAAAAATTGACTTGTCTGCTGCGAAAGAAACAGCCAGAGGTGTTGTGGATACTGTAATGGACAAAGTTTCAGATGTAGCTGGAAAAGTAGCTGATGTGGCCAAGTCAGGACTTCATAATGCAGAGCAGGCAGTCAATCATATCAAGAAATCCGAACCAGTACAGGAAGCAACTGATTTCGTGGAAACCAATATTCTAAACGATGATGAACCAATTCAAAAAACAGAAGAATTTTTTGATGACGAAGAAGGTGAAATGAAAGAAGGCTGGGAAAATCTTTAATCTTACCTGATTATCATAAAAAAGAACTATCTCACAAACAGGAAAAATTCCCTTTGTCTGATAGTTCTTTTTTATTGTAGTCCCCATGCTGATTTTAAACGCTGAAGACCAATCTCCATTTTTTGAGGTGTGAGTTCTGCAAACCCCAATAAAATTCCTGCTTGTTGGTTTGTGTCTGTAAACATTTGATAATTCTTAATTCCATAAACTTTAACTTGAGCTTGATTGGCTTTTTGAATCAACGATTCTTCAGAGATTCCTTTTTTATTCAGTAGCAAAATATGCAAGCCCGAATTATCTCCCTGTATCTGAAAATCTTCCTCAAATGGTTTTAAACTACGAAGTAAGTAATCATGCTTTTCACGATATACTTTTCTCATTTTATTTAAATGTCGCTCAAAATATCCATCTTGAATAAAATGATTAAGCAAATTCTGATCCAACCTGGAAACAGTTGACGCCAGATATGCTCCTTCAATTTCATAGGATTTCATAAGAGATCGAGGTAATATTAAGTAACTAATACGAATGGCTGGTGCTATTGCCTTGGAAAATGTTCCCATATAAATAACTTTGTCCAAGGTATCGATGGCTTTTAGCGCAGGAATAGGTTTCCCTTTAAATCGGAATTCACTGTCATAATCATCCTCAATAATATAACGATTCTCTTGTTCATCTGCCCACTTCAATAGCTGTATTCTTCTTCCTATAGGTAGCACAATTCCAGTTGGAAACTGATGAGAAGGCATTACATAGGCAATATCTGCATTGGTTTTATAGAGACTTTCTATTTTTGCACCCATTTGATCCATTTCAATTTGCTCTAATTGATATCCAAAGGAGGAAAACATACGAAAGGCTTTTGGGTAAGTAGGGTTTTCCATCGCTACCACTCTTTTTTTTCCAAGAATTTTCTCAAGTAACATTAATAGATAATCATTCCCTGCTCCTATTACAATTTGATCCACCTGACAGTCAACCCCTCTGGAGGCATATAAATATCGCTGTATTGTTGTTCGCAGAGATAATTCTCCCTGGGAATCACCTAGCGCAAATAAGTGTTCGGGCCTTTCCAGCATACAATTTTTTGAAAGTTTCATCCATGTATCAAAGGGAAAACAGCTCATATCTACAGCATTGGGTGAAAAATCAACCACATATTGATCTTGCTTTTTTTTATTTGATTCTTCTTTTTTCTTCGGAACTTCTATCTGATGTAGCTCCTCCACTCTGCAAACATAATATCCCTTCGATGGCCTTGCCTCAAGATAACCCTCAGCTTCTAATTGTTCATAAGAAAGTTTCACGGTGCTTCTAGATACCTGTAAATGTTCCGCCAGCAAACGAGTAGAGGGAAGCTTCTCTCCAGCAAGAAGCCTCCCTTTTTTAATTTCACTTTTTATATGTTCATATATCTGCTGATAAAGATGTGTATGATTCTCAGTACTTAAAACAATGGATAATTCATTCATAGGATACCCCTATTTTGCAGCTTTTTGCTCTTTGATTTTTTTCATAAGCAGTTCTTTTAAATCTCTGGTTTTATCCTTCATTCTCGGATTTGCCGTAGGAGAAATTAAAATACCTGAAACTAATTTTGTTGCCACATCATATTGTTCAAAACGAACTGCGGTAACCGCGATTAAATAATCAACGGTACTTTCATCCATTCCGCACATAGGAAACCCTTCTGTTTGTCTTGCTGCTAAAAAACCTTCCAATGCATTCTTTAAAAATTCATTTTCATCGCTTTCCAGCTCCGTCTTTTTCTTCATATAATCAGGTTTTGACTGATCCAGACTTTCCATATGGCCTCTTAATAACCAAGCAGTTTTTAAACATATATATGCTTTTTCACTGGCTTTTGCCTGTTTTACTATGGCATTTGCAAGGGTTAATTTATAACGTTCTAGTGCATCTTCGTAGGTATAAGTTTCCTTATCTTCTGTTCTCTTTTTAAATGATTTGGTTATCACTGCAGTGATTGCTTTTGCCTGAGGAGCTGTTACAAATTTAAAATATCTACTCAGTGAAGAATATCCACAGTTTGGACATAGAATTACATCATACTTTAGCATATCAATATTTTCATATTTCGGTCTTAAATCTATGTCGGTTCCTATTAATTTTGCTTTTCCAATTTTTACAGTTCTGGTTTTGAATTCACTGTCACAGATAGGGCAACTATATGTTTTATCAAACAAAAAATCTGTTTCCTGCACTACAACTGGTGCTGCTGCCTGTTTTGCATCTCCCTGACTACTTTGAGTCGATTCATACAAATCCATATGTTCCAAATTACCTAAACCAAACTGCTCTAATCCTGATAATAATCCTGCCACACGCTACCTCCAACTTAGAGTTCTTTTTTTTCGAGTTTAAAGGAACTCTTCAACGAAACGATTCTATTAAACACCAATTCTTCTGGTTTTGAATCTTTATAATCAACTACAAAAAATCCCTGGCGTACAAACTGAAAGGTATCAAATCCTTTTGCCCCTTGAAAAGCAGGTTCCAAATAGCATTCTTTCAGTACGATTAATGAATTTGGATTCAGATTTAGACTTCCGTCTTCATTATATACACCTTTTTCCTCATCAATCAAGTTCTCATAAAGACGTACTTCTGCTCTCACCGCTTCTTTCACTGGTACCCAGTGAATCGTTCCCTTAACTTTTCTATCCGTCACATTGGCACCGGACTTTGTTTCTGGATCATAGGTACAATGTACTTCTATAACTTTACCAGCCTCATCCTTCACACAATGGGTACAGGTAACAAAATAAGCTCCCATAAGACGAACTTCATTGCCTGGGTATAAACGGAAATACTTCTTCACGGGTTCTTCCATGAAATCGTCTCTGTCTATATAAAGTTCTCTTCCAAATGGAACCATTCTACTTCCAAGTTCTTCATTCTCCAGGTTGTTTGGTATTTCCAATAGTTCTGTTTTATCTTCTGGGTAATTATCAATGATTAATTTCACTGGATCTAAGCAAGCCATCAATCTTGGTTTCTTTAATTTTAAGTCTTCGCGAATGCAATATTCTAACATCGCATAATCCACAGAAGAATTGCTCTTAGATATTCCACAGAGTTCAACAAAAAGTTTGATTGATTCTGGTGTAAAGCCTCTTCTTCTTAAAGCTGCAATTGATACAAGTCTTGGATCATCCCAGCCATCTACAATCTGATCTTCTACAAGTTTCTTAATATAGCGCTTTCCAGTTACTACATTAGTCAAATATAATTTTGCAAATTCTATCTGTTTTGGTGGATTCTGATATTCCAATTCTCGAAGTACCCAGTCATACAAAGGTCTATGATCTTCAAACTCTAAGGTACAGATAGAATGTGTGATATGTTCGATGGCATCTTCTATCGGATGTGCATAATCATACATTGGATAGATACACCACTGATCTCCAGTGTTATGATGAGTCATACGAGCCACGCGATAAATAATTGGATCTCTCATATTCATATTTGGGGAAGTCATGTCAATTCTGGCACGTAAAACCTTTTCTCCGTCCCCAAATTTTCCATTTTTCATATCCTCAAATAACTGAAGATTCTCTTCCACACTACGACTAACACTTGGATCATCTTTCCCTGGTTCTGTTAAGGTGCCTCTAAATTCTCTCATTTGTTCCGGGTTCAAATCTGACACATATGCTTTTTTCTTCTTAATTAGTTTGATAGCACCTTCATACATCTCTTGAAAGTAATCAGATGCGAAGAATAAACGGTCTTCCCAATCAGCTCCTAACCATTCTATATCAGCTTTTATGGATTCTACAAATTCTACTTTTTCTTTGGTTGGATTCGTATCATCAAAACGCATGTTGAACTTTCCATGATATTTTTGAGCAAGTCCATAGTTTAATAAAATACTTTTCGCATGCCCAATATGAAGATATCCATTGGGTTCTGGTGGAAATCTGGTATGCACGGTATCGTAAACACCCTCCGCCAAATCCTTATCTATAATCTGTTCAATAAAATTCTTTGAAACAACATTTTCCACTTCACTCATATTGCCTGCCTCTTTCTAAAGATTAATATGTTTCATCATAACATAGTTTTTTGAAATAATAAAGTAGTGTTCATGAACAGTCTGGATTAATTACTCTTCTTCAAAAAAATTTTCCTCCAGTGAAAATTCATCATATAACTCATGAAACAATCCATGATTTACAACGAAAATATCTTTTGGATCATCACTTTTCACCGCGATATAATCCTCTTCTTCTCCAAGCATATAGCTTTCTGATTCCTGATCCTGAAATAGCTTAATTCTACGACCAATCATTTTTGCATAGATAAAATGATCCCCTGTCGGTATGCAAACTTTTGCATAATGTTCCAAATGACATATCGTACCATCACTTCTACTACGTATTGTAGGTATATACTCAGAATGTCTGCTATGGATACCAATGTCATAGGATTCCAGTAATGTTTCATAATGAAGCAAAAAGTTTTCGCTGCTATTATGGTAGATTTCTCCGGTAATCCCGATCATGATATAGGAGTTTTCACTAACAGTCATCTCCAAATCACCTTCACAGGTACGAATTGTCACTGGTGTACCTACTGGATATAAGTCTGTTGCCTTGACATACCCCATAGGCAAAGTTTTTTTACGATAGGTCTTCATATGTTGTAGCGGTAGGTGCATCTGAGTTCCAATGACGATATCTGTTTCGTCAAAATAGTCATTTAGTTTTTTACTAAAATATGCTTCCGAATGTAGGGTTGGATAGGATTGCTCATATGTTTTTTTATTAATAAAGCCTCCTGCCTTTTCCTGATGACCTCCACCATTCCCCATATTTTCACACAAATATTTTGCCAGTTCATTGGCTCTTACTTCACGAACACAACTACGCACAGAGAATTTTAAACCATTCAAGGTTTCGGTATAGACTACACAGGTATTGATACAATCAACCTGCAGCAGAAAATCAGATATAATTCCTAGAATGTTGGGATCACATGGTTCGGATTTGATAATGGCATATTTATGATCGTCATTGTAAATATTACGAATCAGGGCAACCCCTGCTGTCTCCAATTCTTTTCTTGAAATATTGGAATTTTTAAACAGGTGTATCAAACTTTTATTTACCTTCAGACTATCACGCATATCCATGTCCATTGGGTTATAAATTTCAGAAAATTGATTGGTATCTGTAAAAAGTCCATAGTAAAGTGCCGTTTGCAGACTACTATTATCTTCCATCTGATATGCTTCCTGATTTAAAAGATACCAGACCAGTGTAGAACAGCTTCCCAACTCAGGTCGTATGATAGAAAATTGATGCTCCGCAATTTCCAGTTGATGATGATCAATTACTGCAACCTGCTCTGCATCAAAGTAGGTCACATTTCCTGCTCCATGCTGACAATCCACTGTAATTAAAAGTCCTGGCATTTTTTGATCTACTGTTTTATCTTTTTGAGAATTCTTTTTTAAATAGCGAATTGGAATGTTTAACTTTTCCTTTATTAGCAAAAGATTCGTTTTCTTGATTTTGTTTTTTCCACTATAAACAAAGCGTACCTCTTTTCCCAAATCCTTAAAATAGCAATAAAGACCAAACCCTGCTGCCATACTGTCTGCATCCGGATTATCATGGCTTTGAATTGTAATTGGGTTATACTGTTCTAGGTCTTTCAGTCTCATATGGTTTCTGCCTCTCAATAGGAAACAGCCACGGAGTTCCGTGGCTATGCCTGCTAATGTTTAAAATGTCTCATCCCTGTAAATACCATTGCAATCTGATACTCATCTGCCTTGTCAATTGAAAGTTGATCTCTCATTGCTCCTCCTGGCTGTATGATAGCAGTTACGCCTGCTTTATGTGCAGCTTCTACAATATCGTCAAATGGGAAAAATGCATCAGAAGCTAATACAGAACCCTTTGTTGCATCAGGTCCTATTAATTCCTCTGCATGTTCAAAACTCTGTAACGTTGGCCAAATTCGGTTTACCTG
>CANRGO010000061.1 GCA_947630125.1 uncultured Lachnospiraceae bacterium
AATGCAATTCTTGGTTTCAACCAGTATTTGCTGACCATACAAAATATTTCCATTTTCATCTGCTGGATAGATATTTCGTAAAGCATCAAAACTTCCAACATCACTCCAGCCAAAATCTCCAGGTAGTACCAATACCTTATCGGCACGTTCCATAATTCCATAATCGATGGAAATTTTTGGTAATTTAGGATAGTATTCTTCTAATTTACTGATTGAAGTTGCTTCTGATAGTGGTTCAACAATGTCTGTTAAAATCTGATAAATATCAGGTAGTAATGTTTTAAAATATTCCAAAATCGTCTGGGTTTGCCAAATAAAAATTCCACTGTTCCAAACATAATTTCCACTTTCCACATAATCTCTGGCAAGTTTGATGTGTGGTTTTTCTACAAATTCTTCTACTTTGTAGTAAGGAATTTTTCCATTTGAGGAATAACAGGGGCTTTCCTGGTCCATACGAATATAACCGTAGCCAGTGGCAGCAAATTCCGGCTTAATTCCAATGGTTATCAACTGATTATATTCTAAGCTAAGACGAATTGCTTCTTCCATTACGGCACAATAGGCTTCTTTATCTTTGATATAATGATCTGCAGGCAATACGCACATCACGCCATCCCCATAACGCTTTTTGATTTCCATGGCACAGTATCCAATGCAGGCTGCTGTATTTCTTTGTGCCGGTTCTAGCAAGATGTGGTCCTTTTCAATACGGCCGTCGGTTAGTTGATACATTAATTCCCCTTGGCTTTTGGCCGTAATGACAAAAATGTCTTCCCTCTTCATAAATTGCAACAAACGATCTATAGTTTCATTCACCAATCGTTCTTCACCTGAAAGATTTAAAAATTGTTTTGGGAAATCTTGTCTGGATAGAGGCCAAAATCTGGTTCCACTTCCACCTGCCATAATCACCGCATAGGTTCTCATAGACTCATCTCCTTTAAAAATGCCTCATAAGCAAGCTGTATTCCTTCATCTAGGGAAATGCGATGTGTAAATCCAAGGTTATATAATCGATTCACACTGGTTAATTTTCTTGGAGTTCCATCAGGCATTTCTGTGTTCCAATGAATTTCACCCTCAAACCCTACTACTTTTTGAATGGTTTCCGCCAGTGCTTTAATGGATATTTCCACACCGGTTCCAATATTTACATGTTCCAGTCCACTATATTCCTGCAATAAGAAAATGCAGGCATCTGCCATGTCATCCACATATAAGAATTCTCGAAGAGGACTTCCTGTCCCCCATAACTCAACAAATTCTTTTTTGTTCGTTTTTGCTTCATGAAATTTACGAAGCATAGCAGGAAGCACATGGGAGTTGTTTAAGTCATAATTATCATTCGGTCCATAAAGGTTTGTAGGCATGCAGCTGATAAAATCATCTCCATACTGCTTTTTGTAAAATTTACACATTTCAAGACCTGCAATCTTAGCCACCGCGTATGCTTCATTGGTTTCCTCCAAAGGTCCGGTAAGCAAAGACTCTTCTTGAATAGGCTGTACTGCCAGTTTTGGATAAATACAGGTACTACCTAAAAACAATAGTTTTTTTACTCCATATACATGGCTCATATGTATCACGTTATTTTGAATTTGCATATTTTCATAAATAAACTCGGCAGGATAGGTATTGTTTGCATGAATACCTCCAACTTTCGCAGCTGCAAGTATCACGACATCAGGCTTTTCACTTTTAAAAAATTCCTCTACCGCACTTTGATTCATTAAGTCTACTTCTGCTCTGGTTTTCAAAATCAGGTTTTCATATCCCTTACTACGCAATTGACGAACCAAAGCACTTCCCACCAGACCTCGGTGACCAGCAACAAAAATTTTGTCTTCTTTTTGCAATTTATAGTCCATACTCTTATGCCCTCATTTTCTTAACTTCATCACAGGTTTTTCCAGTTGCTTTCAGAACATCTGCTTCCATCATCATTTCTACCAGTCCATAAAAATCAACATTTCTCTTCCATCCAAGTTCTTTTTCCGCTTTTCTGGAATCACCTAACAAATATTCAACTTCTGCTGGTCTGTAAAACTCTGGGTTCACATCTACAAGAAGTTTTCCCGTCTTTTTATCATATGCTTTTTCTTCAACACCAACTCCTTTGAATTCAAGTTCGATTCCAACTGTTTCAAAGGCTTTCGTTACAAATTCTCTTACTGTGTGAGTTTCATTTGTAGACAACACATAGTCTGCTGGTTTATCAGACTGCAACATACGCCACATACCTTCTACATAATCTCCAGCAAACCCCCAATCTCTCATAGCATCCATATTGCCAAGAGAAAGTTTCTCCTGCTTTCCGGCAAGTATGGCTGCTATTGCAAGGGTAATTTTTCTGGTAACAAAGTTATCTCCTCGTCTTGGTGATTCGTGATTAAACAGAATCCCGTTGCAGGCAAAGATATTATAGCTTTCTCTGTAATTCACTGTTATCCAGTAAGAGTATAATTTTGCAACACCGTAAGGTGATTTTGGATAAAATGGAGTTGTTTCACTTTGTGGTGCATTCTCCATAAATCCACCAAATAATTCTGATGTGGATGCCTGATAATATCTACAGTTACCGCCATTCACACGAATCGCTTCTAACAGTTTCAGTGTGCTTACTCCTGTTGCTTCTGCAGTAAATTCAGGTACTTCAAAAGAAACTCCAACATGTGACTGCGCAGCAAGATTATAGACCTCAGTAGGTTTAATTTCCGCCAATAATCTCATAAGATTACTGGAATCTGTTACATCTCCAAAATGCAAAAATAATTTTACTTTATAATAATGAGATCCGATTAAGTGATCGATTCTCTCTGTATTAGACGTACTCTGTCTTCTCATAATTCCATGTACTTCGTATCCTTTTTCTAATAAAAGTTCTGCAAGATAAGAACCGTCCTGTCCTGTTATCCCTGTAATTAACGCAACTTTTCTCATGTTTATCCTCTTTTCTATTCTTCAATAGCCTTTACTTTTTTACACTCTTGCCATTATATTCTTTTTCAATACCCAGTACAATTGACTTTCTTGCGATAAAATAGTAAAATATTGCTATTCCAAAATTTGATTTTTTATAGAAAGGAAACTCCCATGAATAAAGCAATTACCTCAAAAGGCAAACGCATACTTTCCACACCTTCTCGGTTTGCCCAGCAAAATTATTGCTACGTACAGGAGGTAGGCAGCCTTATCAGTATCGAACCCCATGTAAGTCGTAGACAAAATCTAAATTCCTATCTTTTTATGGTAGTGGAAAAGGGTTCTGGTACACTCTTATACGAAGGGAAAAAAAACTTTATACAGGCGGGAGACTGCGTCTTTCTTGACTGTCAGAAAATGTACGCTCATGAAAGTAGCCTGGATCAACCCTGGACTCTTCACTGGGTTCATTTCTATGGGGCCAGCGGGAAAATATATTATGATTACTACCAAGAACTTGGCTTTTCCACTATTTTTAAGCCAAAACAAACCAATCGTTTTCTAGAACTAATTACTAATATCTATCATGCTCAGGAATCTAAGGAATCCTTTATGGAGTTATTATGTAATCAGTATTTAACAGAACTAATCACCCTTTGTTTTTTGGCAAACCAAGACTTGACAGAGGGTACACATACCACCAGAGAAAAGCTTCTACAGATTCGAAGTTTTATTGAAGAATTTTCCACTACAAAAATAACCCTGGAATCTCTTGCAACACAGTTTTTTATCAGCAAATTTCATTTATCAAGAGAGTTTCATAAAGCCTTTGGTGTAACGATCAATCATGAAATACGTGCCAAACGAGTATCCAAAGCCAAATCCATGTTGCGTTTCACTGGAGACAGCATTGAAAAAATTGCTTTGGATTGTGGTTTTTCTGATGCCACCTACTTTATTAAGGTTTTTAAAAAAATGGAATTCATGACCCCTTTAGAATATCGTAATAAATGGTAAAAAAAGACCTGATTCCTTGTTTTTTAACAAAGAATCAAGTATAATTAAATTCGTGTTTAAATTTGTCAGATAGGAAAAAAGACCCATGAACGTATTAAGAACATTAAGTAGTAATTATATCCTGATTGCTTCCATAACAGGATGGCTTGTTGCTCAAATTTTAAAGACATTGATTCATATGCATTTCACCAAAACCTTCGTGAAAGAACGTCTCATCGGAAGCGGTGGTATGCCAAGTTCTCATTCTTCTACTGTTTGTGCCCTGGCTACTGCAACTGGCATCCAGTTTGGATTGGATAGCTATCCGTTTGCTATTTCAACTATTTTTGCCATCATTGTTATGTATGATGCTATGGGTGTTCGAATGGAAACAGGAAAACAAGCTAAGGTTTTAAATGAGTTACTGGAGCTATTTACCCATGCGACTTTAAAAATTGATCGAGAAAAAAAGCTGAAAGAATTTGTGGGACATACTCCTCTACAGGTTCTGGCAGGAGCTGTTCTTGGTATCCTAATTGCTATACTTTTGGGGCTGGTATAAACCAGCCCCATTTTTATATGTTTTATAAAATTCCATCTTCGATGTATTCTGCAATAGCATCTTTCCAATCCGCAAACTGAAAATCTGTTGTCATTTTTAACATGGTGTTTTCCAGCACCGAATAAGCTGGACGTACTGCTGGTGTTGGATATTCTGCGGTGGTAATTGCTTCCACTTTGGTTGTCTTTTTCGCTTGTGTAAAAATTTCAGTGGCAAATTCAGCCCAACTACACTGTCCCTCACAAGTCCCATGAAAAAGTCCGTAATTATCAGTCGGAAGAAGGTAGCCTATGAAACGAGCAAGTTCCTTAGCACTGGTAGGACTTCCATACTGATCCCCAACTACGCGAACGCTTTCATTCGTTTCCGCTAAACGCAACATGGTTTTTACAAAATTCTTGCCTTCTCCATAGAGCCATGCCGTACGTATAATCATATAATCTTTAGAAAATTCCTTTACAAAATTCTCACCGGCAAGTTTTGACGCTCCATATACACCTTTTGGTCCTGGTGTATCAAATTCGGTGTAAGGGCGATCTCCATCTCCTGGAAATACGTAATCTGTAGAAATATGAATGATTTTTGCCTGATTTTTACTTGCTGCAATAGCCAGATTACGTGGTCCAATCGCGTTGATTTTAAATGCATTCTCCACATCAGTTTCACAGGCATCTACTCCTGTATGTGCTGCACAGTTGACAATTGCATATGGTTTAACTTCTTCCACAAATTTTAAAACTGCCGTAATATCACATATATTTAACTCCGCTACATCGGTATTTACGCATACAAATTCTTTACTATTCTGATAAAAATGATTAATGGCTCTGCCTAACTGTCCATTTGCTCCTGTTATAATAATCTTCTTCAAAGTTACCTCCTCCATATTCTATCAATTTCTTTTTTCTTTTTTATCATACCTTGACGCTTTTACTCTGTCAAATTCAAATATTTAATATTTTATTATTTTGATGACGAAAAACAGCCAATATGCTATAATCATAAACAGGTTTTGTGTTCCAAATAAACAGCACAAAGACTGAATAAGTTAGGCAGAGCCCTATATTTGGAAAGGATATAAGCATGAAAAGAAAAGGTATATTACTTCTTTTAATGGTTTCTTCTAGTCTCTTACTTTTTGGATGTAAAAGTGAAACAGAGGCGAATCCTGTAGAAATTGTTTCCACAGATGAAATTGAAGATACAAACACAGAAGATACATCAGAATCCACAACGGAGGAAACAGAAACAAATGACGATACTGCCCCAGAAGAGGGTATGGTTCGCAGCACTTTGACAAACGAATGGATTGATGGTGAACTTGAAGATCAAAGACCAATCGCTGTTATGTACCCAATTAACAAAGTTGCTTTACCTCAGTATGGCCTTGACAACATCGATATCTTCTACGAATGTCTAGAAGAAGGTAACATGTCCAGACAACTAGGAATTATCAAAGACTGGAAAAATTTAGATCGAATCGGTAACATTCGAAGTATCCGTGATTACTTCGTATATTGGGCTTTGGAATGGGATTCCATTATCGTTCATTTTGGTGGACCAGAAATCTATACATCCGACATCCTCCTTCGTGCTGATGTGGATAACTTAAATGGAACTGGAGCCGTAAGCATGGGTTCTGATTATGGCGCATACTTTAGAATTCCTGAAGGAAGTCGCTCTGAACACACTGCTTTTACCAGTGGTGAAAAATTGCTTAAAGCAATTGATAAAGCTGCTTTCTCTTTAGAATACAGAAGTTCTTACCATCAGCCAGATCACTTTATGTTTGTTTCAAAAAACAGTCCGAATACCTTAGAAAATGTAGAAGGCGTTATGGATGCAACCGAAATCGATATGAGCAAATGCTTCCCAGTAACCAAATCTTCTCTTTCTTATAATGCAGAAGAGGGTGTATATGAAAAATTCATTTACGGAAATCCTCAGGTTGACGCAGTAAGTGGAAATCAATTGAAATTTGCCAATGTAATTGTGCAAAACACATATTATGAGCAACGTGATAAAAATGATTATCTCTATTTCCAAGTTCATGACACAACAAGAGATGGCTACTACTTCACACAAGGTAAAGCTATTCACATTACCTGGGAAAAAGATGGCAACAACGGTGTAACCAGTAACTATACTCCTACCAGATATTATGATGATAATGGGGATGAAATCACCTTAAACACAGGAAAAACCATGATCTTTATTGTACAGGATGGAGACGAAATAATTTTTAACTAAAAAACGTGTGAGTATTCATCCATAAAGAGACCATGTCTCAGTTGGATAATACTCACACGCTATTTTTTTATTCAGAATCCTTTTTATAAAGAGAAACAATGACATCTCCAAGAATTTTCGCATATTTTTCTCTGCCTTTTTCAGTCAGATGGGTCGCATCCACTAAATAACGAAGTCCATTTCTACGATTAATTTTGAAGTCATGAAACATATCAACAAAGGTAACTTCCATTTCTTCGGCTACTTCTTTGGCTGCTAAAGCATATGCTTCACCTGTTCCTCCACCATAATCCTGATCATAACTATCCGCAACAACCTTCCCATAGGAATATAATTGGCAGTAAGTTGGTGCTATCAATATAATCTCTATTTCCGGATAGGTTTGTTGTATTGCTTGCAGGCTATAACGAAGAGCTCCTTGATACGTACCTGTATCAAAGGTATCTTCACTGGAAATCGGTACTGCCGAAAAATAATCATTTAATCCATAGGCAATCACAATATAATCTAGTTGTTCTGGATCGACTTCTCGAAAAACTTGGACTGCTGGACTATTACCTTCCGCTTGATATGCCCTTCTTCCAACCAAGGCATCAATCATATAAGTTAGTCCAGGCCTAATTTGTGTTTCTTCATTGCTTAGTTCTGCAGCTGCTGAACCCATAATGCTGCAATTGTAAATGGTAGCCGAATCAAATAGGTAATCCTCAGTTTTCTCTGCAATTCCTGATTTATCTCTTACCAAATCCCAAATACTGTCACCAAAAACTGCGATTTTTACCTGTTTATGATTTTCACTTACTTCTCTGCGATGCAAATAATTGATCAAATTAACGATTCCTATCAGAACAGAAACAACCAATGTTAGAAAAACCAAAGAAAGCAGTATTTTTTTAATGATAGGAAGCTTTTGCTTCACGTGTTCATTTAGTTT
Organism: uncultured Lachnospiraceae bacterium; assembly: GCA_947630125.1. Lineage (GTDB taxonomy): Bacteria > Bacillota > Clostridia > Lachnospirales > Lachnospiraceae > CANRGO01. The sequence continues at coordinate 7,668 of CANRGO010000061.1, forward strand.
TAAATGTATTTTCATGGGTCCTCTATTTTGTTGAACTTCCAAGACCAAGTCGATTCACCGCTGAGAAGATAGCACGCACCGAAGCTCTGGTAATATTACTGCTTAAACCAACTCCATAGGTTACTTTTCCTTCTTCCACATCCAGCAAATGAATATACGCTGCTGCCTGAGAATTTGATCCGCTGGTCAACGCATGTTCCTCATAATCTAAAATCTTAATTTCTGCTTTGAGTTCTTCTTTCAATCCTCGCAGGACGGCATCTATAGGACCATTTCCAACTGCTTGGTATAATTTTTCAATTCCATGATCTGTATAGGTAACGGTTACACGGGTATCAAACTGACTATCTGTTTCACCACCAAGATCCTCTGTCCGTAACTTGCGAAAATGAATGGGCTCTTTTTGTTCAAGATATTGTATTTTGAAGTGTTCCATAATTTCTTCTGGAGATACCTCACCCTGTTTTTCTGATATATTCTGAATCACAGTTGCAAATTCTTTATGCATTCCTTTTGGCAACTTGAATCCAAAATAACTATCCATAATAAAGGCAACTCCACCCTTACCAGACTGGGAATTAATACGAACAATTGGTTCATATACTCTGCCAATATCCGCTGGGTCGATAGGCAAATAAGGAACCTGCCAGATTTTTTGCTCTTTTTCGCGCATTGCCTGAACGCCTTTATTAATCGCATCCTGATGCGAACCAGAAAATGCAGTAAATACAAGTTTTCCAGCATAAGGATGTCTGGGATGTACTGGCAACTTACAACAACGTTCATAAACTTCAATGATTTCATTGACTTTCTCAATGTGTAATTCGGGATTAATTCCTTGAGAAAACATATTATATGCAATGGTTAGAATATCTACATTTCCAGTTCGTTCCCCATTTCCAAACAAGGTCCCTTCCACACGATCTGCACCTGCCATCAAAGCAAGTTCTGCTGCTGCTACTCCGGTTCCTCTGTCATTGTGAGGGTGAACACTTACAATAATACTTTCCCGATTTTTAAAATGTCGTATCATCCACTCGATTTGATCTGCATAAACATTCGGTGTATTCATTTCTACTGTGGATGGTAAATTGATAATAATAGGATTTTCTTTGCTTGCTCCCCAAGTTTCCTGGACAGCAGTGCAAATGTCCAATGCAACTTCCACTTCTGTTCCTGTAAAACTCTCTGGGGAATATTCCAAAAAGATTTTTCCTGGGAATTTTGCCGCACGCTCTTTCACCATACGAGTACCCTTCACAGCAATCTCTTTAATCTCTTCTGGATTCATCTTAAAAACCACATCTCTTTGAAGGGTAGAAGTGGAGTTGTATATATGAACTACTGCCTGTTTACAACCTTCAATTGCTTCAAAAGTTCTATCAATTAATTCTTCTCTGCACTGAGTTAAAACCTGAACTTTCACATCTTCTGGAATCATTTTTCTCTCAACCAGCTGTCTCAAAAAATCAAACTCGATCTGACTTGCTGCCGGAAACCCTATTTCAATTTCCTTAAAACCCAATTGAACCAGAAGTTGAAATAATTGCATCTTTTCTTCTACAATCATTGGCTCAATCAAAGCCTGATTGCCATCTCTCAAATCTACACTACACCAAACTGGTGCCTTTTGTATTTCATTTGCTGGCCATTGTCTCTCAGGATAACGAATTACTGGATTGCGACCATATCTTTTATAATTTAACATGTGTTTTCTCCATTCTATGAACTTTATTTTTACAAATTATTGATAAGTCTAAATGACTAGTTACATAGTCGGTAAAGCACACTGTAAATATTAATAATAAACATTTTATTTCGATTAATTATTATAGCCCCAATGCATACACATCCCTTCTGCCTTTTATGATTCAACTCAATAAAGTACATTATTTTCCTACCATTATAACTTATGTTATTTAGAAAGCAAATACTTTCTTTCCAAATTTGCATAACTATACAAAAAACCCATCTTTTGATGGGTTTTCATTGCTTATTCTCCAAGTCCACTTTCAATTGCATCGACTAATGTTTTTAATGCTACATCTTCATCTTCGCCTTCACAAACAAGTTCAATTTCGTCTCCACATTTCACACAGGCACCTAGTACGCTTAATACGCTCTTGGCGTTTGCAGTGTTATCCCGAAACTTAAACGTAATCAGCGATTTAAACTGCATCGCTTCCTTACATAGAATACCTGCTGGTCTTAGATGTAGTCCAGTTGGATTTTTTATTGTTACTTTTTGGCTAACCATATTGTTTCCTCCAATTTCTCTGCCTCACATACTAATCCATTTCTTTCCTTTACTATATCATTTTTAGTTTCTTACTACAAGTGTTTCACCTGATTCTAGTTTAGTTTTATAACGAGCACATCTCCAATAAAATCTATAGAATCCTGATGTGGAAAGGTTGGCATATTTTTATATTTTTCTGTTTCAATCAGTTTGAGTTCCTCTGTATAATCAATTGTCTGAATACTAAAATTCATGTAGTGTCTAAAAAATGTGGCGAATTTTTCTGTTGAGTTTACCATATAATCTCCGGTTGCAGCATAATGTCCAATTAGAATTTCATCTGCAACACTGGTAGAAGGATAATAAGCCCCCCCAGGAATTCCACCTAAAATAGATACTTTTACTCCTGTTTCGTATCCATTTGTTTGCTCAATTCGATCAATAAGACGTAGGGAGAACGCATATGTTTTTTCATAACGTTCATTCATGTTAAAATATACAATATTTGATAGAACTGAGAAGTTGAGAATCAAAATCAGCATGGAAATCATCAAAGACCACTGCTGAACCTTACGTAAATTTGTATTGAAATGGTTCCCTCTCATACTGTATTGCTCTGTTACGGCCATTATAAAAACAAAAAACAACACCCAAGGGATTCTCATAATCAATCTAAACAATGTCGTGCTACTGGTTAAATGGATGATGTTCGTTCCTATTGGAAGTAGAACTGCAAAAAGAAAAAACAGTATGATTTTGATTGCTTTTTTATCTGTTAATTTAAGAAGTCTTAGTCCCGTTAATAAAACAATTCCAACAAATATGACTACTGTTGCAATCACATTCCAATTATTATATCCAAATATATTTCCATATCTTATAAAATCAAAGAAATTACGATATGCCTCTACAATCCCTTTTGGTAATTCTGAAAAAGCAAATACTTTGTCCGTTCCCTGATACCCTGATAAAGTTACATTTTTTAAGTTTAACATAATAGATAGAGAAAGAAGATAAAACCCATACCCAATCATACCCATACCTAAATACACGGACATTTTTTTGAAGACAAATTTAACTTCCTTGTTCTCCAGTAAATACAACATAAGTGCCAGCAAACACAGAACTATGGTAACCGCCAAATAGCCTTGATAAATTCCAATGCTGAATCCCAATAATAAACCACCTGGAAAAAAACCTTTTTTCCGTCTATCCGTCCATAAAAATGCGAGTATACTTAACATAAAGGCAATCATGTATCCATCAATTGTAAAATTGTAGCAAAATCCTTCTGCTGTGCTTGGAAAAGCTACCACAAAGGCTGCCCCCAATATGATCGTAACAGGATTTTTCAAACGGAACACTTCTACGAGCAGTGCCACAGAAACACTTAAGAAAAACAATGCCAAAATTCCATTCAACCAGGGCAAATTAAAGTAGGAACTAATTGCACAAACATATGTTAAATAGGGACGCCCCGAAGATAACATATCCTGGGGTGAATAGAGATTCCACATACTATCCCAAGTCAGAAAATTGTTACTAAAAACATAGCCATGCACCAATAACCCCAAGAAAAAAGTTGTGAAGAAACCAATCTTCCAACTTTTTTTCATGTTTTTATATAAGTGTTCTATGGCTATAACAGGATTCACAAACTCTTTTATCTCAGTCATAGGATACCCTTTCCTTTAAAGCATTTCTTCCTGTATCAGATTTGCTAGTTTCTTTGCTTCCATATCGATTGCCTTTTTATCTTTCCCTTCAATCATAACACGAATCAAAGGCTCTGTACCTGATGGTCTGATTAAAACCCTTCCTTGTCCTGCAAACTTTTCTGTTAGTAATTGAATTTCAGATGCAATCGCTGGATATTCCATATACGTATATTTTTTATGATTTGGCACTTTCGCATTTACCAGTGCTTGTGGAAGAACATCCATTACTTTTGCTAGTTCTGATAAAGGTTTTTTTGTATCTACCATAACAGAAAGTAAATGGAGTGCACTTAAAAGTCCGTCACCAGTGGTGTTTTCATCAAGGAAAATAACATGTCCCGATTGTTCGCCTCCCAGATTTGCTCCAATTTCACGCATACGTTCTAAAACATAACGATCCCCTACCTTGGTCTGCTCGATGGTAATGTTTTGCTCTTCTCCCATAATAAAAAATCCAAGATTACTCATGACAGTTGCTACAATCGTGTCATTCTTTAAAGAGCCTTGTTCTTTCATATGTTTCCCAATGATAGCCATAATCTGATCACCATCTACCAGCGTTCCATTTTCATCTACTGCTAAAAGTCTGTCCGCATCTCCGTCAAATGCAAGTCCCACCTGCGCATTCTCAAACACAACACGTGCCATTAATTCTTCCATATGTGTGGAGCCACAATTCGCATTGATATTGGTTCCATCAGGATTATTATGTATTGCCACAACATCTGCTCCCAATTCCTTTAATGCCTCAACTGATGTATAAAAAGCAGCACCCTCTGCACAATCAACAACAATCTTCATACCTACCAAGTTAACAGGAACAGATTGAATTGCATGATTGATATATTCTTCTCTTGCATCCGTACGATATTTGATTTTACCAACACCAGCACCCATCGGAAATTTAAGGTCTTCCATATTGTTTTTAATTATCTCTTCTATTTCTTCTTCCAGTGAATCTGGTAATTTATACCCTTTTCCATCAAAGAACTTAATACCATTATACTCTACCGGATTATGAGAAGCAGAAATCACAACTCCTGCATCTACTTTATATTTTTGAGTCAGATAGGCAACTGCAGGGGTTGGCACCACTCCAACATACACAGCATTCGCTCCTACTGAGCAAAGTCCAGCCATTAATGCATTGGCTAGCATGTCACCAGATATTCTGGTATCACAGCCTACCATAATTGTAGGCTTATGGGCATTTTCTTTTGTAAGAACATAAGCACCTGCCTGTCCTAATTGCATTGCCAGAATAGGGGTCAGTTCATCATTTGCTACCCCTCTTACACCATCTGTTCCAAATAATTTTGCCATTTATATACTCCCTACCTATTCTTCTTCTATTTCCGAAATAATGATTGTGATTTCAAAAGGACTAACAAGCTCCACTCCTGAAATCAAATTAAGTGTTGGATTAATCTTATATGTACCGGGCACAACCTCAGTCTCACCCTCTTTTATTAAAGTATTGATATCAATTGTTGCAACAACATTTTGAGCCTTCATCTGTTCTACCAATGCTTTTAAACCTGTAATTTCCAGCTCAAGCTCACTTTGATCCTCAGTAAAAATATCTCGATATTCATAGGTTAGTGTTTCTGGTAAATTTAGCACCTGTACTTGATTCTCAAGGAGTAACACGGTTTCTTTTATCAATGGCTCAACATATACAGTTACTGTAACATTTCCGCTATATGTTTCATTTGCAAGCCGAACTCCATCTGGTAAGTAATCTTTGATGTTTACTAAGGTCTGGGTAGTTTCTTTCTTGCCTGTAATGTTAATTGCTTCTGCTGGAATTAATATAGACTCTATCGTTCTTAATATATCGCTATTTCCAGCAATTAAAATAGTTGCAGGAGAATTTTCAATGATGCCAGTAGCTGCATAGCCTTCAGCGGTAACACCCATTGCTTCTGCAACGAGCTGAACTTTTTTAGTCTGTAATATTTCTACGCTCACAAGCACTGATGATATATTTTTGGTGATTTTACTTCCATCCAGTAACTCTCCATCTTTATTGTAGAACTTTAAATCAGCCTTCGTATTAATATTACTAATCATCCCTGAAACATTTACCGATGCCTCTACATGGTCCACTTGATTTAAGATAGATTCAGCCCCCGAAATATTTACCAGATTGGCATCCGTTGTAACGCTTCCTATCATATAATCCGTATCAAGCTCACCATTGGTTGTAGCCAAAATACGAAACTGTCTTTGTATTTTATCTTCCACCTCTAGTTTCATACTGGTAACATCAGCTTTTATATTGGTTAAAGAAGAGTTATAGATCGCTGTTGATAACTGCAAATCAATCGTGTTACTTAAAGTCAAATTAGAGAAGTCTGCCACAACGCGAATATCCGATGCATTGATACGATCAAGAATTGAACGCTTAGCAGTAACCGTCACATCAACCTTGTCAGTTCCTTCCATAATTTCATACACCTTATTTTGATCCGTTACAATACTTTCATTTGTAAGGATAACCTGTACATCATAAAAAGTTCTTGAGCCATCCGGATCACTAATATTCATAACGATAAACCATAATACAACAGAACATAAAATTGCTAGAATTTTAAGTCCCAGATTGTTCATTATCCGCTCTTTCATTTACTGGTCCTTCCTCTCTTCAATTTTACTTTTCTATCATCTACCTGTTTGTTTTGAATTTTTAAAAGTTGATTTCTCATCTCATCCGCCATAACATTACGATAAATTTCTCCCTTATAGGAGTAACTTACAATGCCACTTTCTTCAGATACAATAATGGTAAAGGCATCCGTGGCTTCTGATATACCAACCGCAGCGCGATGTCTGGTTCCCAAATCTTTACTTAATTCCCGATTATCAGATAAGGGTAAGTAGCAGGTAGCAGAGACGATACGATCCCCACGTATAATAACTGCTCCATCATGAAGGGGCGTATTATGTTCAAAAATATTAATCATCAATTGGCTACTGATTAATGCATCTACCGTAATTCCTGTTCGCTCATATTCAGAAAGAGAGATGTTTTGCTCCACAACAATAAGGGCACCGGTTTTCACCTTGCCCATCTCATAAGTTGCTTTTATAATTTCACTAATAGTCTTGTCTGTAAATCGACCGATATTTGTCTTCCCTGATTCGAAGGGAAAGAGAGAAGAAAAGATATTTTTATTTCCCAGCTGTTCCAAAGCTTTTCTAAGTTCTGGTTGCAACACAACAACAAATGCAATAACCGCTAGACTAATAACATTCTCTGCTATCCAAAGAATGGTATTCATTTGGAATAGTGCAGCTACTAAAATAAAAATCATAATAAATACGATTCCCTTTAGTAATGCCCATGCTCTGGTATTTTTAATCCAGACCATCAGATGATACACCAGAAATGAAATAATGATAATCTCTGCAGCATCTGCGAACCCAAACGATGGTATATACAGACTTGATAGATATTTCTTCGATAGTGCTAATAATTGATCCATTTTTTCATCATTCCAGTCACTCTATTTCAAACATTTCTGTTCTGGTTTCCCCCAAAACGAAGAAAGTATTTGTTTAAATTTCAGTAAATTCCAATGACCTCTTCTCAGCATTTCTAATCGCATCAGTACCAGCTTTCACAGCTTCTCTATGAACCTGTTCCTTATCCGTGCTGACAGGATTTCTTTTGGGTGTATTGATTCTTTTAATGGTTTTATCCGTCTTTGACACGATGTTTTTAGGCACCGCCTTAACATAATAATAATATTCATCATCTTCAAACTGAACCATCTCAGTTCTTGTATAATCCACATTAAAGACCATAAACTGAAGAATAGTCACCAGACATAAAGAAAAAACACTCTGTAAAAGCATTAAACCTATGGATATATTTGTATCTAAAGCCAAATCGCCCACAAGAAGAATTACAATATTTGCTAATGCACCAGCTACTACAGCAATCGTCCATGAATAATCAACACTGAGACGTTTAATCATGTATACAACAAGTATGCAAATAGTAAAAGACGCAATTACAATCATCATAGCCTTATTATCCAATATTCCATCAATTACATAACGGAATTTTTGTAACTCGCTATCTGTATCCATAGCATCAAATGCTTGTACATTATCCGTGATAAAAGTGAGCAGATAATGAACAATTACTCCGCAAGCTACAGAAATCACTGACATAGGAGTACCAATTATTCCCATGGAAAGAGGTATTACGTAGGGAATCTGTAGACCAAAACAAAGTGGAGTTAACAATACCACCAAACTATCTTTGGGAGAAAAACGAAAATACAATAAAAACAGAAGCAAAAAAACTACCAATGCAACTGCAGCTACTTCAATGGCCAAAGCATATAAATGTAGTAGAATAAACAAGGCTGCTACAAGAATAATAATGTTACTTGGTAATATGGAACAAACAAGAGATGCAACTAGTACAATAATTCCCTTATCTATTCTTGCCATATACCCTAATTTTGAATTAATTAATGACAACGTAAGCATCGTCATAAGAAACTTTAGAACAGGAGTAATATAGATATCATATTTACTGTAGATACCTTTTAACTGTTCTCTGATTACCAATAATGTTTTCATACTTGTCTTTTTCCTTCTTTATCATATAAGTTGGAAAGTCTTTTTAAATTTCCATAATAAACTTTCAATTGTTTTTTTGCTTTTGCATAACGAACCGTATATAACAGGTATGTAATCAAACCATATATAGAAACAGAAACAATATAATATACTAAAACCTGCTTTGCAAACGCAAACAAATCCATATGATAGATATCTGTCATAAATACTTCAAAATCATAAAAGATATAAACTGCAAGCACAATAAAAAAAGCAAGCGTTGCATAGATGATTGCTTTTATAATCTGAAGGCCTATAAAATCACTTCGAAAATAACTGCCTATGGACATATTCTTCTTTCCTTCATGTTCTTCAAAAGAAGCCATTCTGGTCATTAGAATTATTCTTTCCTCATTTAGCATCAAAAACCTTACCTTTCTTTTTAGCCAGCATCCAATTAACGATCTAAGAAACGCATTCTTGGTGCTGTTTTTTCATCTTTTGTAGTTTGTGGCTGTGTATCTGCTGTTGGTTTTCTCATAGCTTCATTTAGATTATTGGTGAGTTCATTTTTACATTTTTGACAAAAACGTCCTGTTTTTATCATAGCCCCACAGGTTTCACATCCAATACTGATTGGTGAATCTTCTGAAAATTCAAGTCTCTCTTCTCTAATCCACTGCTGAATCTGTCCTACTTCTACATCACAAGATTCAGACAGTTCTTGAATACCTGCTCCACGATGCTCTTGAATATATGCCTTTACTTCCTGAAACTTCTCCTCCAGAGCTTCCCTGCAGGCCATGCAGATCGGCGGCCCCGACACATAGTTAA
>CANRGO010000062.1 GCA_947630125.1 uncultured Lachnospiraceae bacterium
AAAAAATTAAGGATTTGTTTAAACATAGTGCCTCCACCTGAGTACAAGACTCACATTCATAAAAAAATTTACTTTTAGTGTAACTGATTCGTACCTAGAATGCAATCGTAAACTCAAATGATAATACTTGTTGAATTGTTTTGAAATTCATGTAAAAGAGTTGTTTTTCTTGAAATTAATTGTTTTTCTGAAAAAATTATAAGTTTTTACTAAAAAACTAATGACAAAATTCATAAAATGTTATAAAATATTTCAAAATGACTTACGACGTGAAGACTTGCAAAATGACTCAGGTAAGGAGTGCTTTTATGAATAAAACAAATATTGGAGCTAACACGAATATTATTCAGATTTTATTAGATATTTTAATTATATTAATATCCTTTGGAATAAGCGTTTTGTTTAAGCGAACAGTTCTTTTGGATAATCAGATTTTTGGGACCTTTGTACTTTCTTGTATTTTCGCATTGATTTATATTCTGTCTAATAAAGAAGAGAATGTGTATGATGTAACATTATTCTATTATCTGGACCGAATTCATCGCAAGATTACAAAATCTTTTTTTGTAGCGGCGATCTCTACTTCTGCCATTCTCTACTACATCGTATCCCTTGAGGTTCATAAGGATACGTTTATTATTTTCATGATTATTTCTTATGTATTATTATGCGTCAATGTATTTTTCTTTCGAAAGTTTTTAGATGCAGAATTTTCAAAAAAAATACCCCGTACCTTTTTAATTGGAAAGCCTGGATCTTATAATAAATTCAATTATTTCTTAAAGAAAACAAGTATCCGTATTGAAATCATTGGGTATGTTGCCTTTAATAAAGAAGAAATGCTGGAAGACAATTATCTGGGATCGGTGGAAGATCTGGAAGAATTAATTAAGAAACATAACATTGACCAGATTTATGTTATGCAGAAATCAGAAGTTCCTCTTCCAGAGGTTCAAAAGTACATCGATATTTGTGTAGACATGGGTGTAACGGTTCGCTTGGTTATCGATTTTTATAAACGTAGACGTGCCAATAGTTATGTAAGTACCGTGGGGACGTATCCGGTGGTAACCTATCATACGATTTCTTTAAATAATTATGAACAGATTATAAAACGAATCATTGATTTTATTGGTGGTTTGGTGGGCATTGTTTTGTTTTCTCCGATTATGCTAATCACAGCTATTTTTATTAAATTAGATTCACCAGGACCTGTGGTTTTCAAACAAATACGAGTTGGTCAAAATGGAAGACGGTTCCGTATCTATAAATTCCGAAGCATGTATATCGATGCAGAGGAAAGAAAAAAAGAACTGATGGCACAAAATGAAATCGAAGGTGGCCAGATGTTTAAAATGAAAGATGATCCAAGAATCACAAAAGTCGGAAAGTTTATCAGAAAAACAAGTATCGATGAACTACCGCAATTTTTTAATGTATTCCAAGGGACTATGAGTCTTGTGGGTACAAGACCACCAACTCTAGACGAAGTGGAAAAATATCAGCGCACGCAGTGGAGACGCATTAGTATCAAACCAGGAATCACTGGTTTGTGGCAGGTAAGTGGAAGAAGCAGTATAAAAACCTTTGAAGAAGTCGTGTTGTTAGATACGGAATATATTGATAACTGGAACCTCTTATTGGATGTTAAAATAATTCTGAAAACAGTGGTTGTCTTGTTTCAAAAAGGAAGTGCTTATTAAGAATCTTTATTACAACTAGGTATTCTACATTCGTATATTATAATAATAGGAAGTAATCCATGAAAAATTTAAGTAATCTATTAAAAAATCTACGTAAATATGGAGTAAAAATAGGATTCGCAGTTTTGGCTGCGGGTCTTATCTTTTTGGCAGGTTTTATGTTCGTAAGCAGGAATGAATCTTTGCCAGAAGAAGTGAAAGCAGAACCGAAACCCGTATCAACACAGGAACCATTGGTACAAACAGAACCAAAAACAGAAATGGAAGCAGAAATAGAAAACATCATAGATCAAATGACCTTGGAAGAAAAAGTTCTGCAACTATTTGTGATTACCCCAGAGGCACTTTTGGAGGAAAAATCTTTTTTGTTTTCTTATAAAGTTATGGAAGTATCCGATACATTAGAAGAAAAAATAAAACAATATCCAGTAGGTGGTTTTATTTATTTTAAAGACAATCTAAAAGATCCGGAACAGGTCACCCAACTTCTTCAGAAAACAAAAGATATTTATCAGCACATGGGCGCACCTGTTCCGTTTTTGTCCGTAGATGAAGAAGGCGGAACCGTATCCAGAATCGCAAGCCAACCTGCCTTTGGTCTAGAACAATCCAAAGCAATCTCCACCATGGAAGAAGCCAAGACCACGGGGACGGTTCTTGTGGTACTGGGTTTCAATATGAACTTTGCTCCAGTGGTGGATGTGGTTCGCAATCCTGAAAATACAGTGATTGGATCTCGATCCTATGGAGATAACCCTGAGATCGTTACGAAAATAAGTCAGGAAGTATCCAAAGGTTTTAAGGAAGCTGGAATTATTCCCGTGTTTAAACACTTTCCAGGTCACGGAAGCACCAGTGAGGACTCCCATAAGGAAATTGCAGTTCATCAGGGAGACCAAGATTCGCTTTATGAATTTGATTTGCCGCCTTTCGTAGAAGCGATTAAACAGGAATGTCAGGTAATTATGGTTGGTCACATTGCAGTGCCATCCTTGACAGAATCTTTGGAGAGCGCTTGTTTTTCTGAAAAAATTGTAACGGACCTTTTACGAGAAGAACTTAAATTTGAAAATCTGATTATTACGGATGCACTTAATATGAAGGCAGTTACAAATTCCTATGAATCAAAAGATGCTGCTGTAATGGCAATACAGGCAGGAGTAGACTTGCTTTTAATGCCGGAAGATTTTTATGAAGCGTATTTTGGAGTAATCGAAGGGGTAAACCAAGGTATCATCTCAGAGGAAAGAATCGAAGAATCTTTGAGAAGAATTTTGAGACAGAAGCTTCTTATCGAAAACTAAGTTAGGCTACAAGATATAGTGGAAGACAAACATTACTTGTACTATTCTAAAAAAGTTCTTTTTATTTATTAAAAAAAACTGAACCTTTTTCATTTTCAATATGGTCTTTTATCTATGTAAGGGGTAATCATAGATTGTTGTATCGTTGTAAGGAGTGTGTTTATGAAAAAAGATAATATCATTTCACAAGTTTTGATAATTGCGCTAATCTTAATGGCCTCCATAATTGGCACCTGGGTTTTGAGTCCTTTGTTTGCTCTGCTTGGTGTTATTATGGCAATTACTTCTTTTGTTGTAATTGTAATGGAATACCATTCCTATCAAAGCGAAGCAGATTATCAGGAAATCATGAATCAAACAGAACTTAACCAGACCAAACAGGTGGCTGCATAAACGAAGAAAAGTAAAAAGTAATAGAAGTCCCATGGAGACCGTGTATTTCTCTATGGGACATTTTACTTTTTCGGGGAATATAAGTATTAAATTCCTAAGAATTACCAAATAAGCATTGACATTTGATTTTTAGGAACATATAATAATCTAGCGTGCACGAGAAGGCTTTTTTTTAGAGTGCGTTTTTTGTGCAGCAAATCGTAATAGACAATTTTTGAAAAGAAAGAGGTGAAACAGAATGCCAACATTTAACCAGTTAGTAAGAAAAGGACGTCAAACATCTGAAAAGAAATCTACAGCACCAGCTCTTCAGAAGGGATACAACTCTCTTCACAAGAGATCTACAGATCTTTCAGCACCACAGAAAAGAGGTGTTTGTACAGCTGTTAAAACAGCAACTCCTAAAAAACCTAACTCAGCTCTTAGAAAAATCGCCAGAGTACGTCTTTCAAACGGAATCGAAGTAACAAGCTACATTCCAGGTGAAGGTCATAACTTACAGGAACATAGTGTTGTTCTTATCAGAGGCGGAAGAGTAAAAGACTTACCAGGTACAAGATATCACGTAATCCGTGGTACACTTGATACAGCTGGAGTTGCTAACAGAAGACAGGCTCGTTCCAAATATGGAGCTAAGAGACCTAAAGCAGCTAAGAAATAGGTTTTTGGAACTTAGTACCACAAATAAACTAATTAGTGTTGGGATTTCTGTTTTTTAAGGCGACTTCGCGATAGATTATATGAATACCGCACGCACACGTTAGAATTCAAAGTGAGTACCGATGATTTAATGATTAATAATTAAGGAGGGAAGAACCGTGCCACGTAAAGGACATATTCAAAAAAGAGATGTATTAGCAGATCCTTTATACAATAACAAAGTCGTAACTAAACTTATCAATAACTTAATGTTAGATGGTAAAAGAGGCGTTGCGCAGAAAATTGTATATGGAGCATTTGCAAAGATTGAAGCAAAAACTGGTAAAGCAGCTATCGATATTTTCGAAGAAGCTATGGCAAACATTATGCCAGTTTTAGAAGTAAAAGCAAGACGTATCGGTGGAGCTACATATCAGGTACCAATTGAAGTTAGAGCAGAAAGAAGACAGGCTCTTGCGCTTCGCTGGTTAACAATTTACTCTCGTAAAAGAGGGGAAAAAACCCAGGAAGAAAGATTAGCAAACGAACTTATGGATGCAGCAAACAATGCAGGCGCATCTGTTAAGAAAAAAGAAGATATGCATAAAATGGCAGAAGCAAACAAAGCATTCGCTCATTACCGCTTCTAATTTCAGAGACAGGATTTATCCTGTCTTTTGGAATAACCTTTTTCAATATTTTAGGAGGAAAAAACCTTGGCTGGAAGAAATTATCCATTAGATAGAACCAGAAACATTGGTATTATGGCTCACATCGATGCGGGTAAGACCACGTTAACAGAACGTATCTTATTTTACACCGGTATAAACTATAAGATTGGTAATACTCATGAAGGTACTGCAACCATGGACTGGATGGAGCAGGAACAAGAAAGAGGAATCACAATTACATCAGCGGCTACTACCTGTCATTGGACTCTACAAGAAAATACCCAGAAAAAACCAGGCGCATTAGAACATCGTATCAATATTATTGATACTCCTGGACACGTTGACTTTACAGTTGAAGTTGAACGTTCCTTACGTGTTCTTGATGGTGCAGTTGGTGTATTCTGTGCAAAAGGCGGAGTAGAGCCACAGTCAGAGAACGTTTGGCGTCAGGCTGATAAATATAACGTACCAAGAATGGCATATGTGAATAAGATGGATATCTTAGGAGCAAATTTTTTTGGTGCAGTTGATCAGATTAGAAACAGATTAGGTAAAAATGCAATCTGCATTCAGTTACCAATCGGTAAAGAAGATGGTTTTAAAGGAATTGTTGACTTGTTTGAAATGAAAGCTTACATCTACAATGATGAAAAAGGCGAAGATATTTCAATCGTTGAAATTCCAGCAGACTTACAGGATGATGCAGAATTATATCGTGCAGAGTTAATTGAAAAGGTTTGTGAATTAGATGATGAATTAACCATGATGTACTTAGAAGGCGAAGAACCTACTAACGAACAGTTGAAAGCAGCGCTTAGAAAAGGAACTTGTGAATGTAAAGCAATTCCTGTATGCTGTGGTACAGCTTATCGTAACAAAGGTATTCAGAAACTTTTAGATGCTGTATTGGAATATATGCCATCTCCAATCGATATCCCTGCTATTCAAGGTGTGGATTTAGACGGAGTTGCAGTTGAAAAACATTCATCTGATGATGAACCATTTGCAGCTCTTGCATTTAAGATTATGGCAGATCCATTCGTTGGTAAGCTTGCATTCTTCAGAGTTTACTCTGGAACTGTAAATTCAGGTTCTTATGTACTGAATGCTACAAAAAATAAAAAAGAACGTGTTGGTCGTATCTTACAGATGCACGCTAACAAACGTGAAGAAATTGATAAAGTCTACGCAGGAGATATTGCTGCTGCAGTTGGATTTAAAAACACCACAACTGGTGATACCATCTGTGACGAACAACATCCTGTTATCTTAGAGTCAATGGAATTCCCAGAACCTGTTATCGAACTTGCAATTGAACCTAAAACAAAAGCAAGCCAAAGCAAACTTGGTGAATCCCTTGCAAAATTATCAGAAGAAGATCCTACCTTCCGTGCACATACTGATCAGGAAACTGGCCAGACAATTATCGCAGGTATGGGTGAACTTCATCTTGAAATCATCGTAGACAGACTTCTTCGTGAATTTAAGGTAGAAGCGAATGTTGGAGCACCTCAGGTTGCTTACAAAGAAGCGATTACCAAAGAAGTTGAAATTGATAGTAAATACGCTAAACAGTCAGGTGGACGCGGACAGTATGGACATTGTAAAGTTCGCTTTGCTCCTATGGATGCAAATGGTGAGGAACTCTTCAAATTTGAATCTTCTGTAGTTGGTGGTGCGATTCCTAAGGAATACATCCCAGCAGTTGGAGAAGGTATTGAAGAAGCTACCAAAGCTGGTATCCTTGGCGGATTCCCTGTTGTTGGTGTACATGCAAATGTTTATGATGGTTCTTACCATGAAGTGGATTCCTCAGAAATGGCCTTCCACATCGCTGGTTCCTTAGCATTTAAAGAAGCTATGGCAAAAGCTGCTCCAGTTCTTCTGGAGCCAATCATGAAGGTAGAAGTAACAATGCCAGAAGAGTACATGGGTGATGTTATTGGTGATATCAACTCACGTCGTGGACGTATCGAAGGTATGGATGATATCGGTAACGGCAAAATCGTACGTGGTTTTGTTCCACTTTCTGAAATGTTTGGATATGCAACAGATCTTCGTTCAAGAACTCAGGGTCGTGGAAATTACTCCATGTTCTTTGAAAAATATGAGCAGGTTCCTAAGAATGTTCAGGAAAAAGTTCTTGCAAACAAAGAAAAATAGTAATAAAATTAATGTTTTCGTTTAAATTTGTACTTGTAAAAAGCGGCTACTTTGACTATAATCTAAGGTAGCCGATTAGAAAAAAGTTACACAAAAATATGATGAACTTATATTAAGGAGGATTTTACAAAATGGCTAAATCAAAATTCGAAAGAAATAAAACCCATTGTAACATTGGTACCATTGGACACGTTGACCATGGTAAAACAACATTAACAGCAGCTATCACAAAAACTCTTAACGCTAGACTTGGTACTGGTAATGCAGTAGCATTTGACCAGATCGACAAAGCTCCAGAAGAGAGAGAACGTGGTATCACAATTTCTACTTCTCACGTTGAATATGAAACAATGAACAGACATTACGCACACGTTGACTGCCCAGGACATGCTGATTACGTTAAAAACATGATCACTGGTGCTGCTCAGATGGACGGAGCTATCTTAGTAGTAGCTGCTACAGACGGTGTTATGGCTCAGACTAAAGAACATATCTTACTTTCTCGTCAGGTAGGCGTTCCTTACATCGTAGTATTTATGAACAAATGTGATATGGTTGATGATCCAGAATTACTTGAATTAGTAGAAATGGAAATCAGAGATTTATTATCAGAATACAACTTCCCAGGCGATGACACACCAGTTATCCAGGGATCAGCATTAAAAGCTCTTGAAGATCCTTCATGTGCATGGGGAGATAAAATCCTTGAGTTAATGGAAGCTGTTGATACATGGGTTCCAGATCCACTTCGTGATACTGACAAACCTTTCTTAATGCCTGTAGAAGACGTTTTCTCAATCACAGGACGTGGAACAGTTGCTACTGGTAGAGTAGAAGCTGGTATCCTTAAAGTTTCTGAAGAAATCGAAATCATTGGTATCAAAGAAGAATCAAGAAAATCAGTTGTTACTGGTATCGAAATGTTCCGTAAACTTCTTGATGAAGCTCGTGCAGGTGATAACATTGGAGCACTTTTACGTGGTGTTAACAGAACAGACATCGAAAGAGGTCAGGTTCTTGCTAAACCAGGTTCAATCAAATGTCACAAAAAATTCACAGCTCAGGTTTACGTTTTAACAAAAGATGAAGGTGGACGTCATACTCCTTTCTTCAACAACTACAGACCTCAGTTCTACTTCAGAACAACAGACATCACAGGTGTTTGTAACTTACCAGCAGGCGTTGAAATGTGTATGCCTGGTGACAACATCGAAATGACCATCGAATTAATCCATCCAATCGCTATGGATCAAGGTTTAACTTTCGCTATCCGTGAAGGTGGACGTACAGTTGGTTCAGGCCGTGTTGCTACAATTATTGAATAGACGCGAAAGCTACAAGCCGAGCAGATAAGTAAATAAACCCTAAGAAAATGCTTGCATTTTCTTAGGGTTTTCTTTACTTATCTATTAGGCGCCAGCCCGCGCATGAGTGGCTCTGCCACGAGTTCGCGCTCGGATTGTAAAAGCTGCTGCAAGTTTATTTGTAATCGAATTTTGTAAATCCACACTTAATATTTTTGCCGTAAGTGGCAAAAATATTAAGCGAGGTAAGAACATGGAGATTAAAAGAGATGTCTACCTTAATCAGTTGATTAATAGAAAATATAATGGTTTTGTAAAAGTAATTACTGGCATCGGAAGATGCGGTAAATCCTATTTATTGAATACGTTATTTTATAACCATTTGATAAGCGAAGGGATTAACAAGGATCATATTATTTTATTTGCATTTGATTCTGCAGATGATTTAATTAACATTGGTGAAGACCCTATTCTTTTAGATAATAGTAAAGAGGACAGAAAGGTTGACCCAAAGAAATTCTTGGAATATATATCAAAGCAGATAGTGGATGAGAAGATGTATTATCTTCTACTTGATGAGGTTCAAAAGCTTGGTGCCTTTGAGTCTGTATTAAATGGTTTTCTTAGAAAGAAAAATATTGATATTTATGTAATTGGAAGTAAGAAGTATTATATCCAGTCTGCCTATGCAATACCGGATGAAGAAAAATACAAACAGGAAACAAAGTCTTTTGACAAAGCAAATGATTCTTTTAAGAAGATAATCCTCGTGGAAAAGAGCATGAAGCCTAGAAGAGATGATAATGGCTATGTTTGTATGGGAGTTAAAGAGTTTTTGTTAGATGCAAGAAGCTTAGAAGTATAGAATATTTTAAATATTTTTTTTTGGAGAATAATTAGAACATTGGAGGTATTTATGAAAAAGATTGCAAGTGTATTTGCCTATTTTATTCTATGTTTTTCCATCATGGGATGTTCACAGAAAAGTGAAAACGCAATGAACGTACCAGTAAAAATTTCCATAAAACAGGATACAATAATAGAGAGTGAATCACAAACCACCACTGAAGATATAAATTCAATTGATGATTTAGAAATTCAAATCCCTTCAAAAGAGGAAGTCCTTGCCATGAGAGAACTGGTTTTGGAGGGCATGACAAATGAAGATATAGAAAGGCTGACTGACAACATGAAAGTGGCTAATCTACGGTTGGAATCGGCATATCTAAATGATAATGTTTTTGAAAAGTTGTCAGATAAGGATAGTTTGTATTGGAATTATTTTGATCAAAAAGGGGATATACAAGTAGGCTGGTCTTATGATGGTGATTCTTCTGACATCAGAAGAATTATGGAGGAAGAAAACCTTTCAAAAAATGAATTTTATGAAAAATATGGTGAACCGGTAATGGAATATAATAGATTTGATGCTGAAAATTTTATTGATTTGGTTCAGGATATGCAAATTTCTATTCAGAACGAAATGTTGATTGCAGATTTGCAGCAATTGATTGATTTAACAAGTTTGGCAGCTGAAACGCATGAGATGAAGTATGCTAATGAGATGTATAAAATTCTTCATGATTTAGATTATTTCCTTTTGAGATATGGAATTGAAGATGTTGGAAAATATACAACAGATAAGAGTGTTGTAGCAAAGTATTATGGTGTGTTGGAAGTGTATAAATAACTTTATATAAGGAGTTAAAAAATGCGTGAACTATTTTTAATAGATAAAAAAAACTATAAAACAGGTGGATCTGTGGGAAGACGTCCATCTGTTAGGGGAATCATCACAAAATGCGATAAGCTGGCCATGATACATAGTCTGAAATATAACTACTATAAATTACCAGGTGGAGGAATTGAAGGAGTTGAATGCCTAGAAGATACTTTGGTTCGCGAGGTGAAAGAAGAGAGCGGTCTAGTTGTTTTAAAAGATTCGATTCAGGAATTTGGGTATGTGAAAAGAATTGAAAAGGGAAAATATGAGGATATTTTTCTTCAGGAGAACTTTTATTTTTTGTGTGAAGCCAGTGAGATAATAGAAGAGCAGAATTTGGATGATTATGAAAATGAAGAACAGTTTGTATTAGAATTTGTTACACCAGAGGAAGCAATACGTGTCAATCGAGAATCAAATCATTATGAAAAAAGTGAAAAGGAGATTTTTCGAGGAATGATCGAACGTGAAAATCGCGTGTTAGAAATTGTAAAGGAAGAAGTTTTAACGAAGACGAAGTTTTAAACAAATATACATCCTATAAGAAAGTCATTGTGGTATGCCACGGAACTATCATGCAATACTTTCTTAACATAGACCATCCTAACAATGGGGAAATCGTGGATTATGAATTGTAAATGGACATAAATGGTGTGCGACTGATTCATAAGATTTTTCTCTTGTATATACTACAAGCCTTCGTGTATAATAAGATGTTGTGTAAGATATTTTTTGTGTTAAAGGAGAATTTTATTATGAATGCAACTGCTATTAAGAAACAGAGTAAAAAACTTACGAAGGCAAGAGTGAAAGATCTTATGGTATATGGTGTCGCGATATCTATTTTACTGGCGATAGCTATTTTGATTTTTTCTGTATTTAGCATGCTAGCAAGAGTAAAAGACTATAATTATATTATGAAAACAATTGTTTCTGATCGGTATGAAATTTTTGCTGAGCATGGAGACGTAAAAGTTCAGCTTGCGAAAGAAAACTATAAACAATTAAATTATTTTTTTGAAACAGCCCAAATATGGCAAGAAAAAAAAGAAATTAATCCAATTGACCAAATCCACTTTGAATTAGTAGGAGAAGATAACTGGTCTATTACTCTTTCAGAATTAGACGATGCAATTCTTCAATTTGATGTTGTAGGTCCAAGTTCATTTTCTTTCACTTGTGCAAATGAAGGCGATTTTGTGAAATACTTAAAAATTGTAAGTGTTGATGGGTGGAGTGGAAGGAATATTGTTGTAGAATAAAAAAACAAAAGGAGCTTGTTATGGCAACAGCAATGATGAATACACAATCCAAAGAAGAACTGGAAAAAATGGTAGACCTAGCATTTCACTGCAAAATGAAGGATGCGGTTCTTTGTGAGGGTGGTTTTTGCAATGCAGTATATCGTGTGACACTTGAGGATGGAAGAGAATCCATTTTGAAAATAGCCGGGAATCAACCGGATATGATAATGAGCTATGAAAAAGGAATGTTTCAAACAGAACTCTGGGCGATGGAGTTGTTGAGAAACTATACCACGGTACCTGTCCCCCTGGTACAATTTGCTACGGATTATTATTTTTTTATGAGCAAGGTTAAGGGGCAAGTACTAAATGATATTTATGATTCGCTATCAGAAACGGAGCGAAAAGAGGCAATTTATACATTAGGCACTTGGAGCCGACAAATGAGTTCTATCAAGGGGCATAATTTTGGTTATCAGTATAATCCAGAATTGCAGGCTGATACGAATCGAGAATTCATTCTGAAACTTATGAAAGCAGCGGTGGATGATGGTAAGCGAGTTGGCACAGAGCTTGGTTTTATGACTTGGGATGAATTGTGGGAGCTGTATCAGCAATTTTCCGATTATTTAGATGATTGCAGGGAATCTAGATTTGTTCATTGGGATTTATGGAATGGAAATATTCTATATGAGAATGGAAAGATTCAGGGGCTCATTGATTTTGAGCGCGCATTGTATGCTGATCCTTTGTTTGAACACGAATTTAGTGGACCACTAGATCCAAATCCAGGTTTTTTGGAAGGGTATGGAAAGACAACCTTTACAAAAAGTGAAGAAATTCGTTGTATTCTATATCGAATTCATCATGTATCGACCATGGCAATGGAGGGAGATTTCCGTAACTATGAAGATACTGGCATGAGAGACTGGTCAATTTCGATTTTGAAAAAGGAAGTGGAGAAGTTGAAAGCATTCCAAGAAGAAGAGACGGAGCATCTGATTCGCAAGGTAGAAATAGGGGATGAAGAAGCGCTTGCTTATATACAAACAGAATCATGGAAGGCTGCATTTCAAAATATTCTTTCCAAGAATGATTTGGAACTTTATTCAAATTTTGAAAAGTCTAAGGAAAAATATGATCAAATAGTTTCAGAATTTAAAACAAGAGGTTTTTTACAAATGGTAAAGGGAAAACCACATGGAATGGCATTTTGGGGAGCTGCTCGAGATGAGCAGTATTCACATTGTGCTGAATTAATCTGTATTCATAGTTTGCAAGAAAACTGGGCGAAGGGTTATGGAAGTTCCTTAATGCATAAAGTAATGGAAGAAGTAAAAAATGCAGGATATCAAGAAATCATATTGTGGGTTTTTGAGAAAAATAATCGTGCACGTTCTTTTTATGAAAAATTTGGATTTTCAGTAAAAGATAACAAAAAAGAATTTTGCAATGCAACAGAGGTGATGTATTCTTTGATTATAGAATAAAGTGTTCTGAGGCTAAGGAGATATTCTTTATGAAAACAATTGGTATAATTGATGATCAATCCAGAAAAGAATTCCAAAGAATTATTGAAAGTTTAAGGCAAGAGGGAGCGGAATCTGTTATACTGGGGTGTACAGAGATAGGACTATTAATACAACAGGATAATTCAACACTTCCTGTATTTGACAGCACGGAGATACATGCCAAAGCGGCAGTAGAGTTTGCATTAGAAAAATGGAGTGATTAAGAAAATGAAAACAACAAAAATGCTGTTGCTTTGGTTTGCAACAGCAATATTTATGGTAGGCTGTTCAAAACAAGAAACAGTCATGCAAGAAGAGAATACAATTCAGCAGGAAAATGAGATAGAAGAAAATAAAGAGGAACCAGAAAAAATATGGCCGAATCTAATCGAGGAGCAAAGTTTCGATGTAACATTGGATGGCTTTGGAGAAGTTATGTTTGCATCTTTTTTGCCTGAAGATAAAAAGGATGTACCAGAATTCTATCTGATACAAGAAGATGAGAAGATATATCATTTTCCAAATAGAACAGAATCAAATAATACCGAGTTTCAACAGATTTTAGCAGTCTCGTTCCGCGATTTTAATATGGATGGTTATGATGATGTTATTTTGTTACTAGAATTTATGGAAGATAATGCAGCAATAAGAGTACCTTATATTTACCTTCGCAATAATGCAGACGCTATGTTTTATTTAGACTATCCAGAACAAACGGAATTTCAAATAGCGGAAGGGGATAGTTCTGAAGATGGTTATTATAGGGATCTGGCGTTGGAATCATTTCTCATGAATTCCAAAGAGTTGGAACGCATTTCGGATTTTCAAGAATCATGGCTAGAATATATTGAATATTTGGATGAGCAAAAAGGCATCTTATCAATAGAAAACCAGGTGAAAATCATTGCTAGTCAACGAGATACCTGGCTTGGCGAAGATAAATATTTTGATGAAAGCAGTGCATTTACCTTATTGGATATGGATTCTGATGGGAAATTGGAATTGATTGTTTCTTCATTTGGAGGAACTGGTCATTATACCTATTCTGATTTTTATGGATTTGATCAGAAAAATCAGTTGGTGCTCTTACATACATCTTTTGAAGAAGGTGAATCTCAACCAGATATTATGGTTGGTCAATGGGATGTTTATCAGAATATAACAACAGAGGGTATGCAGAGTTTTTTTGTTGTACAGGATAATTTAAAGGTTTCCATGACTGAATACTATATAGGACTAAGTTCCATTAGTCTTAGCAATAATGAGATTATTCAGGACCCTTTGATAACAAAGAAAATTTCTTATGTTGGAGAAAATTTAACTGAAGAAATTGAAATTATTGATTTCTTAGGAAATATTCTATCAGAGGAAGAATTTTTATTATTTCCAGATTCTTACTATAATTCATTGAATTATACCAAAAGTTCTGTTTCTCTTTTATGGACTCCTGTAAATGATATCTGGGATAAATCAGAGGAAGAAATGGAAGAATTTTTTTTACTATATTATAGTCTTGATTTTTTGTAATAATAAGCATATGCTAAAAATGAGCATTGATTAATGAATGCGTACATCACTGTTTTCAACTTTATATTGTTACTTATAACAAATACAAGGAGGAAAGTGAAATGGAAGATCAAGTAATGAACAAATTGCCACTTATTGGAGATGATGCGCCTGCATTTGAAGCGGTTACAACACAGGGAAAGATCAGATTTCCAGAAGATTACAAAGGGAAATGGGTCATATTATTTTCCCACCCAGCAGACTTCACACCAGTTTGTACAACAGAATTTATGACGTTTGCGTCCATGATGGATGATTTTAAAGCACTTAATACGGAGTTGGTAGGTTTATCTGTAGATTCTTTATATGCACATATTGCATGGTTAAGAAAGATAAAAGAGTTAGAATGGAATGGAAAAAAGGATATCGAAGTTACCTTTCCGTTGATTGAAGATATTCGTATGGAAGTGGCTACAAAATATGGAATGATGCAACCGGGTTCGTCTACAACACAAGCAGTGCGTGCTGTATTTATAATTGATCCAAAAGGTAAAGTCAGAACTATTTTATATTACCCATTATCAACAGGAAGAAATTTTGATGAAATCAAGAGAATTATCCAGGCTTTACAAAAAGCAGATGCGGACCAATGTGCCACACCAGCTGACTGGCGTCCTGGAGACGATGTAATCGTTCCAACCGCAGGATCCTGTGGAACAGCAAAGGATAGAATGGATAATCAAGACGATGATCAATATTGCTTAGATTGGTTTATGTGTTTTAGAAGAGAAAAAAAATAATAGATATCATAAGAAAAAATCCAGGTTTCCTGGATTTTTTTGTTTGTATATCGACAGATAATTGGTTCGTATGATAAAATGTAATCGACAATAAAAATACGAGGAATTATTATGAACTTAAATTTTCAATTGGCTTTGCCTAAAGAATTAGAGGAAGTATTTTCTCACTTTCAAAAAGTTATATTCCATATGCAGTCTTCAGGCCTGGAACAATGGGATCAGGGGTATCCAGATTTGGAAACAGGTTATGCACATTGGAGAAAAGGAACTTTTATTTTACTTGAAAAGGATATTTAAAGTTAGGCAGTTTATAGGAGGATGATCTTATCGTAACCATAGAAGAATTTGAATTGATGCTGGATGAAATCGTAGAAACATTACCGAAGGATTTCTTTCGTGATTTAAATGGCGGAATTCACGCTGTTGAACAGGCAAAGCCTCATCCAAAAGCAGTAGGTGATGATCTTTATATTCTTGGCGAGTATCATAACAGCAGACAAATGGGCCGTTCGATTATTATATACTATGGTTCTTTTATAAGAATCTATGGAAATCGTTCCCATGAATTTATTCGAAATCGCCTTCGTAAAAATGTTTTGCATGAATTCCGTCACCATTTAGAATCCATGGCAGGTGAGCGTGATCTCGAAGTGGAAGACCAAATATATATGGAAAAATATAAAAATAAACATAGGGATAAGCAAACATGAAATATTCAGTTGATAAAAAAGAAACACTTTGGACCAAAGAATTTTAGGCTTGTATTTACCTTACAGAATTGTTACTCTGATATTAGGATTAACGACACTTATTTCGATGGTTATTTTTATTATCATTCCAAAAACAAAAAATCAGCCAATTTATGAGGCTGTTCGTTCTGAAAGTATGAAAGAGTAAAACTTGATAATGCGCAGAGAAAGATTTCTAGGAGGTTACGTATGAAAACAGCAGTGGTTTATTTTTCTTTAGAAGGAAATACAAAGTATGCAGCAGAAAAAATAGCAAAAAGATTACAAGCGGATTTGATAGAACTGTCGCCAAACAAAGACTATCCAACAGGGAGTGTCAGTAAATTTGTCTGGGGCGGAAAGAGCGCTGTGTTAGCTGAACAACCAAGATTATTACCTTATGAATTTAATAAAGATCTATATGATTTGATTATACTAGGCACTCCAATTTGGTCGGGTACCTTTACACCACCCCTTCGTACATTTTTAATGGAACAGGATTTAAGTGGAAAGAAAATAGCACTGTTTGCCTGCCATTCAGGTGGAGGAAGTTCCAGATCTTTTCCGAAAATGCAGGAATTGTTAGAGCATAGTGAGATTGTTGAGACATTGGCATTATTTGATCCCAAAGCGAAGCCAAGTCAGGACACAGAGAATTTAATCGAAGAATTTTGTAAAAAACTACAATAAATTCAAGTAGGAAGCAGAGAAGAATTAAAATATAAGTTACAAAATAGAAGGAGTTTTCTTGATTAATTCAGGAAGGCTTCTTCTTCATATATGGAACGTATTGCTGTAAAAAGTATGACGTAGTATAATTGCCTTAGCGAGGTGATAATTATGAATGAATTGGAAAAATGTATGGCTGGAGAACTATACGATTGCCATCATGAAGTGTTTTTAGATTTTAAAAATAAAAAAAGAACGTTATTAACTCAGTATAATCAA
>CANRGO010000063.1 GCA_947630125.1 uncultured Lachnospiraceae bacterium
GTTTGTAAAGAATGTGCTGATATGGGAGGAATCAGGAGTGAAGACAAATAAAAAGATACTTTATTTTTTACTTGCATTCGTTGTCTTTATAACGTTCACCTTTTCATACATTTTCATAGTTCATAATGCTCATCATGAATGCAACCATCATCAGTGTCCTATTTGTATGGAAATTGATGCAGCCTTGCAGTTTTTAAATACCTTACATGATGTGGTTTTAACCGCATATTATCAAATCATCGCTCTTATTCTAGTCCTGGCTATTACCTGGACTTCTAATTTTCATGTCAGAAAAAAAGAAACTCCCATAACGCAAAAGGTAAAAATGCTTCATTGAATACTCCTGTTTTTTAAACAACTAGCAAACTAGACAAAAAAGGAATGAGTGAATGCGTATGAAAAAAATAATACGTTATATGATATTGGTTGCGATCAGCAGCTTTGTTTTTGTTGCCTGTGGTAAGGAAAAAGAAGTCACAACGACTCAAATAGTACAAGAGAAATATAAAATTATCGCTACCAGTTTCCCCCAATACGACTGGGTGCGCCAGATACTTGGAGATCAACAAGAAAATTATGAACTGACACTTTTGCTTGATAATGGAGTGGACCTTCATAACTATCAGCCAACTGCTTCTGATATCGCAAAAATCAGAGACTGTGATATGTTTCTATATGTGGGAGGAGAGTCTGATGATTGGGTAATAGATGCCTTAGACGAAACTGCTAATAAAGATATGATCCAGATTAATTTAATCGACGTATTGGGTGATCAGGTAAAAATGGAAGAACTAATCGAAGGAATGGAAGCCCATGAGCACGAAGAAGAACACGACGAGGAAAATGAAGAACATGAGCACGAAGAGGAAGTGGATGAACATGTTTGGTTATCCTTACAAAATGCAGAAACTCTTTGCACCTATATTGCTGAGCAGCTAGAAACCTTAGATGCCACAAATAAACAGGTATATCAGGAAAATCTTCAGAACTATGTAGAAAAACTCCAGGTGTTGGACCAGGAAATAGCTGACATTGCAGAAAATGGAACAGTAAAGACCGTATTATTTGGGGATCGCTTTCCCTTCCGTTATTTTTTTGATGAGTATGGATTAGACTATTACGCAGCCTTTGCAGGCTGTTCTGCAGAAACGGAAGCTTCTTTTGAAACCATAGCCTTTCTTTCTGAAAAAACAAATGAATTGTCTCTCCATGCAATAGCAGTTATTGAAAACTCCGATCATAAAATTGCAGAGACGATTATTGCAAATACAGACGAAAAGAATCAGGTAATTTTGGAATTTCATTCCATGCAGTCGATAGGTACCAATGAAATTCAGCAAGGTGTTACCTATCTAAGCCTCATGGAGCAGAACAAAGAAGCACTGAAGAAACTCTTAAACCCATAAGATAGAGAGAAGGAAACAATGAAACTTATCACCTGTGAAAATATTAGCCTTGGTTACGAGGGAAAACTAATCTTAAACAACCTTAATTTTACCATTCAAAAGGGTATCTATCTATCGATAATTGGAGAAAATGGAAGTGGAAAAACCACGCTTTTAAAAACCCTGCTTGGTTTAAAAAATCCTGTGGAAGGAACTATTTTTACAGGTGATTTGATACAAAAGAATCAATTTGGGTATCTGCCTCAGCAGACTATCATACAAAAAGATTTTCCAGCATCGGTAGAAGAAATTGTATTATCAGGGTTTATCAATCAAAGTGGGCTTCGTCCTTTTTATACGAAGGGCGAAAAAAAGCGCGCCAGAGAAATTATGGAAAAACTTAAGTTATCTACCATGAAATCAAAATGCTACAGAGAATTGTCAGGTGGACAGCAGCAACGTGTGTTGCTTGCAAGAGCACTTTGTGCATCTACCCAAGTGCTTTTCTTAGATGAACCTGTAGCAAGTTTAGATCCAATCGTTACAAAAGAACTTTATGAAATCGTGAAACAATTACATCAGGAAGGCATGACAATCATTATGATTTCTCATGATGTATCAGCAGTTTTAGAATATAGCAGCCATATTTTGCAATTGGGACAAAATGATTATTTTTTTGGAACCAAAGAAGAGTACCTGCAAAAGAAGATGGAGATGGGAGGAACAGATTGGGTAACAGTATAGAAACATTATTATATTATTTGTCTTTTCCCTTTGTAAGATATGCACTGATTGTTGGAGTGCTGATTGCTCTGTCATCTTCTCTATTAGGTGTAAATTTGGTATTAAAGCGCTATTCCTATATTGGAGATGGCTTATCCCATGTAGCGTTTGGTACAGTGTCCGTAGCCACCATCTTAGGGATAAGCAGTGAGATGATTGTGGTAATGCCCGTTACGATTGTGACGGCAGTTTTATTGCTTCGAACCAGCAAAAATAGAAAAATTCATGGAGATGCTGCCATTGGGATGATATCCGTTGGCTCTCTTGCCATTGGTTATCTTCTTCTTAACGTTTTTTCGAATTCGGCCAATATAACAGGTGATGTTTGCAGCACCTTGTTTGGATCTACATCTATTTTAACGCTGACCATAACCGATGTATGGATATGTGTCGTGATGTCTTTTGTGGTCCTGGTTATCTATTTTCTTTTTTACCATAAAATATTTGCGATTACATTTGACGAAGACTTTGCAAAGGCTACAGGAGTGAAGGCAGATGCTTATAACACCCTGCTGTCTATTGTAACTGCAATTATCATTGTCTTAGCCATGAATCTGGTGGGCTCTCTTTTGATATCTGCCTTAGTCATATTCCCGGCCATTTCAGCAATGGGTATATTTAAAAACTTTAAGATGGTAGTTCTAGCATCGGGAATTATCTCTGTGATATGTGGGGTAGTTGGATTATTGGTATCGATTTTATATTCCACACCGGTTGGTTCAACCATTGTTGTTGCGAACATTGTGGTGTTTGCGATAACGCGTCTGATAACGTTTCGAAAGGAAAGGAATTAAATTTATGAAAGCAAACAAGACACAAATTTTTTTGCTGAGCATTTTCTGTGTGCTCATATTGCTAATGGGCTGTGGAGAGAAAGAACGTGAAAAGTCTGGCATCATTACCAGCAATGCATATTCCGACATTACCGACATTACAGAGAGCATGGAACAAGAGGAAGAGTCAGAAAGCTCAGAGACCTTTGAATTTGGCGATCCTATTTTTACTGAGGAAGAAGAGGAGGCTTCACCGCTTCTTGAACCAATCGATCCAGAAGCTGAAACCACTTTGGTTGATGGAGAGGTGCTAGACCTGACCCTGCTTGGCAGCAGTATGGTTTATGGAGAAGTTTTTTCTATGGTGAATTACCCAGAGCAGTATTTGAATAAACAGGTTAAAGTGGCTGGTGCGTATTTTCCTTCTTACTATGAAGAAACAGATAAGTATTATCATTATGTGGTGATATCGGATGCTACGGCCTGCTGTCAGTCGGGCTTGGAATTTATCTGGTTGGGTCATGAAGAGGAGTATCCAGACAACTATCCAAAAGATGGTGACACCATTATTTTTACAGGGATTTACAAAAAATATGAGGAGTTAGGAATAACTTATTACTATTTGGAGGTGGAAAGTCTAGAAATACTAGATTAATATGAAAAAATACTATACATCTAGGGATTTTTTCCTATATAATATGTCAGTATGATATTGTTATTGACGTTTGTTGGGTATTGCCACTGTTTCTGTGACAATGAAAGGGTGTTTGTATGGAATTTCGTGATTATGGAGAACTTAACATAGAAGTTGAAACATGGATGCAGCAGGTTATGGACAATCGAATTGTTAAGCCATCTGCTGTGAAAAAATATTGCAAGAAGTTAATCAATACTGCAACAGAAACGATGCAGCAGAATCAGAGCAATCATAAGCAATATTCAACCATGGAAAAGGTGTTAGGCTTTGCCTATTTTTATCTTGCAGAAGCCTATTTTACAGAAAGCATGGATGATAAATTTTTGAAATTCCTCCTGCTTGGGTTGCCACTTCTGGAGAAGCATAATAGCTATCCATTGTTAGCCCGTACCTATAATCTTTTGGGTGCAAATGCTCATCATCATGAAAATGTTAATCTGGCGGTTGAGCATTATATTACTTCTCTGGATTATGCTAGCTATGGAGACTTATATTATGAGGCGGGGCTTGCCAATACTAACATAGGCCATATTTTTTATTCTATGCAGGATTTTGACACAGCCATACATTTTTATAAGAAAGCACTGGCAACATTTTCAAAACATAAAAAAAATAAGTTTTACTTAAAAAATAAAATCCTATTAGATCAATTGATTTGCAATAGCTACTTCTATATGAAAAAATACGACATAGCCTTCGCCCGTTTTGAAAAAATACAGGAAAATCGGGAACTTTATCTGGAGCATTCCTATAGCAAGTTTTCTTTTACCGTAAATGAAGTTGTTTTCTTCCATGAAATGAAAGAGACGGATAAAAGGGATCAAAAAATCGAAGAAGCAATGGATATATTAAATATTCATAAGGAAGAACTTCGGAATGTAGCGGATATTTGTGTGCTTTGTGAGATTCTCATGGATACGAAACGCTTTGAAGTTTGTGAAGCACTACTGGAGCAGATTGATCAGTTAACAAAAGATTGTGATTTTTCAAACCTACGATTAAAGTACTTAAAAATAAAAATACGTTACTGTCAGGAAACTGAAAAGGAACAATTATATTTTGTAACTTCAACAGAAGCTTTTCATTTGATGGAGCATATGGAAGAAGTAAATATGCAAAATATACAGGAATCTGCAAAGATGCGTTTGGATATCGATAAAATTAGAAAAGCCCAAACGAAAATGCAGGAAGAAAACCGAATTTTAACCATTAAATCTGAAACCGATCCACTTACAAGGCTTGCCAATCGGAATAAATTAAACGATTATGCGCATGAAGCCTTTGAAAAGGCATATCGAAACCAAACCAGTCTAGCTGTTGAAATTTTAGACATTGATTATTTTAAAGAATACAACGATGCCTATGGACATTTGCAGGGCGATCAGTGCCTGCTGACTATAGCAGGACTATTGAAAAAAATGATGAATGATCAGATTTTTTGTGCACGTTATGGTGGAGATGAGTTTGTTATTATTTATGAAAATATGACGGATGAAGAAATTCTGGAAAAAGCAGAACAGTTGAAGCAGGACATCATAGATCTTGAGATTGAAAATAAAAATAGTGGTTATTATCCTTATATTACCATTTCTCAGGGAATTCGAAATTCAGTTCCTCGTATGGGAAATAAAGTTTGGGATTATTTGTACGTGGCAGACAATTGTTTATTCCGCATGAAAAAGAAGAGAAAAAATGATATTTGCCTGGTTCACAATACAAAAGAGCTAAATGCAACCACAAGTGGTAAGACCGTGTAAAAAAACAACACCTTAATGAAAAAAGGCCCATTCTTTTAGAGTGGGTCTTTTTTTATAATGAATGCAGTTACACAAGCGGGGAGCAAAATGTGAAGGCAGGAAAGGTTGAGTCAAGTATGGGAAAAATCAAGTTTCAAAAAATTAAGTGGGGTGGATTTAAAAAAATTCAGATGGGAAGGGGAATCAGCATTCGATTGCTTTTGTATCTGGGCTTTATCATTCCTCTTATATTTCTCATTACAGTAGGTCTTGTTTCCTATCAGAAAGCATCGGTGGGACTTCGGGAAAACTATGAAGAGTCTGCTGAAAATGCAGTAGAAATGACAGGTAATTATTTAGAACAGGGATTTTCGGTGGCAAAAGCAATGATTATGGAACTGTCTGCTGATGCTACTATCAAAGCATATTCTCTTGGTGGATTGGATAAAAGCAGCATTCAAAAGGACCAGGCCAATAAAAGTATTAAAACCATGTTGCTTTCCAAGCAGAGTTTAAATGATATGATTGGTGAAATTTACATTCTTCCAGATAGTAAGCAAAAATTTATCACCACAAAAACCATGTCAAAAACAACAGAACTGGAAAGTTTTTTAGATGAAATGATAGAAGCGGGAGAAGATCAAATCTTTCAGGATAGTTATGTACAATGGAATTCTTCCCATCCATTTTTAGATACACAGGTAGAAAATACAGAAGATGATTACATCCTAAGTTGTAGTCGTAAATTTAATTCCGGAGGTATTTTCGGAGCGGTTATCATTGATATCAATCAGGACTATGTTCTTGATTTGATAAAAGAACTGGATTTTGGAGAAGGAAGTCAGATCTATTTTTCTACCATGGAAGGCAAAACAATCGGATATCCAGATTCTAATTTCACAGAGGATTTAAGTATTTATGATACACTTTTAGAAGACCAGTTTGACTTGGTGTCTGGTTATACAACCAATGACGGGAGTCGTTATTTTTACATGATACAGAGAAGTCAGGAGACAGGTGCCATTCTGACGGTTCTTGTTCCAGAAACATTTATTACACAAAAATCAGATGAAATCAGATTATTAACCCTGTTGTTAGTAATACTTGCATCCTTGGTAGCCTGGTTTCTTAGTACCATGATTGTTCGTTTTATTACAAAAAACATCACAAAAAATATCAATGATTTAAAAGAAGTAGCAGAGGGCAATTTGGTAATTTCCGTTGGAAAACCAGGAAATAATGAGTTTGGTAAATTAAGAGATGCACTTAAAAATACAGTTAGTCGAATCCGTAATCTGGTGCTTAGTGTACGAGATACCATGGAGGAGGTATCTGCTTCCGGGGAACAGGTGAATGCCTCCAGTTTACAGATGAACCAAATGGTTTCGGGTATCAGCAAAAGTATAGAAGAAATAAGTTCCAATATTGAAAAAGAAGATCAAGCCATTGCTCTTTGCAGGGATCAGATGGAGGAACTGTCTAGAAAAATTAAACATGTAAATGAAAATATCAACGAAACCTTTTCTGAAATTCAACAAACAAAGCAGACAATTAGCAAGGGAATGCATGCGATGGATGATATGAAGCAACAGTCTAAGGATACGAGTGTGGTAACAGGAGAAATGCAGGAACAGGTGTTGATGCTGGCTGAAAAATTGCAGGTAATTACGGATTTTGCAGATGGAATCTCACAGATTGCCAGTGAAACGAATTTGTTGTCACTGAATGCTTCCATAGAAGCAGCCAGAGCAGGAGAGTTTGGAAGAGGCTTTGGTGTGGTAGCCGAAGAAATCAGAAAACTGGCGGACAGTTCGGACAAGACAGCCAAAGATATTCAGGGACAGATTGCAGTCATTATGAAATATGCTTTTGGTGCTCAGGATAAGGTGTTAGAGGCACAAAAAATTGTTTCAAGACAGGAACAACATGTAAAAAATACAGTGCAGGTATTTGAGCAAACCAATGAAGCTATGACGAATTTTTTGATTCATATGGAAGCAGTGGCAGAGAGCATCGGTGAAATGAATGAAGAGAGAAAACAAACCCTTGATTCGATGATTCAGATGGCAGGAATCTCAGAAGAGAATATTAATTTTATATGTACCATTTCAGATGCTATCGCAAACCAGACAGAGGCTGCTAAGCAACTAACACAGGAAGCAGAAGTATTAGGGAAAAACATGCAGGAATTAAAAGGTGCAGTTCAAACCTTTCAATTAGAAAAAGAATAAGGGGGGAATTAAGTTGAACAAGAAAAAAAGTAAGTTTTATATTCTGGGATTTTTGGTGTTGCTTATTCTGGCAGCAGTGGTAGTTTGGAGTCTGTGGATAAGTTCTTTAAACCAAAGCCAGACTGTGGAAACAGAGGAAATCGTTTTGGATCAAGTAGAAGAAGTCTTATCTACGGATACAGGAGAGTGGACATTAGTTTGGAATGACGAGTTTTCAGGGTCGGAACTGGATCTAACAAAATGGGATTATCAGATAGGAAATGGGACGCTCTACGGAGTGACCGATTGGGGAAATAATGAAAAGCAATATTATACCAAAGAGAATGTAACGGTCTCGGAAGGAACACTGAAAATTGAAGCAAAACTGGAAGAAATGGAAGGAAAACCATATACTTCATCCAGAATCCGTACTTTACAGGACAATACGCAGGATGGTCTTGGGAAAGAGACACTTTTTTCAAAGAAATATGGAAAATTTGAAGCACGTATAAAACTTCCAGCAGGGGAAGGGTTATGGCCAGCTTTCTGGCTGTTGCCAGATCCTAATGATAATCCATATGGAGGTTGGGCATCCTCTGGTGAAATTGATATTATGGAAGCGAAGGGAAGACTTCTTCAGGAAAGTAGTGGAACCATTCATTATGGACAAGCCTGGCCAGATAATAAATACAGTGGTGGAACAAATCAAATGGTGGAAGGTCAATCCATTGAAGAGTTTCATGTATATGGCATTGAATGGGAGCCAGATGAAATTCGCTGGTATGTGGATGGAGAATTATTTCATACAGAAAACAGCTGGTATGCAAGAGGAAAAGGAAAAACGGAAAATTATCCCTTCCCAGCCCCTTTTAATGAAGAGTTTTATATTTTGTTGAATCTTGCAGTTGGAGGCAACTTTGACAATGGAAAGGAACCACAGGAATCGGATCTTCCGGCAATTATGGAAGTGGATTATGTGAGAGTTTATGATTTGGCGGAAGGTTATGATGAGACCATATCCAAACCCAATATAGCGCTAGATGAGGCAGGTACGAAGGCTTTTATTAAGGAGGATTTGGAATACAACTATATATCTGATTTGGCATTTGATACCGTTAATGAAGAGATGCTAACCATGAGAAGTATGGATGTAACGAGTAAGGACTGGTACTTTTTGGCTTTGACAGAATATGGAGGTTCTGCACTCTTGCAAACAGGTGAGGAGGAAGGTTACGCCTATGCTTCAGTCCATGTAATCAACAAGGGAAGTCAGACTTATTCTGTCCAGTTAATTCAGCACCTTCCTTTGGTAAAAGGCTATACCTATGAATTGTCCTTTGATGCAAAGGCAGAAGAGGAAAGAACTCTTCTTTCCAAACTAGGAGGAGATGATGACAATGGCTGGACTGCATATGCAGGACAGTTTGAGGATACGCTGACCACAGAATGGCAGCATTATAGCCAGACATTTCAAATGTTTTCCAATACTGATGGAACAGCCAGACTGGAATTTAACTTGGGAAATGAAAATGGAGAAGTGAAAATCGCCAATGTGATGGTAAAAGTGATTGCAGAATAAGTGTAAGTAAGCACTGTACTTTTCCTCTATCTGCTTTTATAATATGGATTGATAGAGTATATGATTCATCTGTAAAAGTAGATAGGGGAAGTTTTATGAGTGTATATTTTGTGGAAAAAGAAAAAAGAGGCATTGTAGAACCGCTTTTAGCGGGAATGGAAGATACGCTGATTCTTTCCGCGTTATCTGGTTATATGGGAGATGTCTACACAGATTCTGATAAGGAGCCAACGGCAGTTCAGGTATTGGTGGCAGATTTTTGTTTTTATGCCGGAAAAGCAAATAAAGAACTACTACTAAACAGACCAGGAAAAAGTGCAGAATTTGTAATTATGATACCCGAAGGAAGAGATTGGGAAGTTCTGATCGAAGAAGTATTTGAAGGACACTGTAAAAAAATAAGTCGTTATGCCATTCATAAGGAAAAAGATATTTTTGACCGAGAGTATTTGGAAAAACTAGTTCAACAGGCAAATACTGAGTTTTCCTATGTGTTGATAGGTCCAAAAGAATATGAACAGATTAGGAGTCTGGATTGGGCTTGTGATTTATGTTCTCAATTTGAAAACTATGAGGATTATGCTGCCCGTGGTCTTGGAGTTTGTGCACTTTATGAAAATCAAGTGGTGGCAGGCTGTTCTTCGTATACCGTTTATCCGGAAGGCTATGAAATTGAAATAGATACCAGAAGTGATTTTCGCAGACGCCATTTGGCCATAACCTGCGCAGCCAAATTTATTTTGGAAGCCTTAGATCGTGGAAAATATCCAAGCTGGGATGCACATAATATGGGTTCGGTTGCTTTGGCTGAAAAGCTGGGTTATCACTTCAAGGGTGAATATACAGCCTATGAAGTTTTTTAAATTTTTTAAACAATTTATGTGTTTTATACTTGACATTTTTTATCATTCCATGTAAAATAACCAATGTCGCTGTTGCTTAAGTATCGAGCCCAGATAGCTCAGTCGGTAGAGCAGAGGACTGAAAATCCTCGTGTCGCTGGTTCGATTCCGGCTCTGGGCATTAGGCGATTTTCACACATAGATTCGCGGGTGTAGTTCAATGGTAGAACACTAGCCTTCCAAGCTAGATACGTGGGTTCGATTCCCATCACCCGCTTAAAATATGCGAAGCATATTTTAATTGCGTAGCAATTGCGAAATTCATTTCGCAAAGAGGGAGATACACCCAGCAAAGCGAAGCATATTTTAATTAAATATATATATTAGGCGCGAGTGGCTCAGTTGGTAGAGCGCGACCTTGCCAAGGTCGAGGCCGCGGGTTCGAGTCCCGTCTCGCGCTCTAGAAAAAAATGAGAGTTGGTTGAAAAACCAACTCTTATTTTTTTATAAGCGCAAGCGCTCATAAACCCATGCGAAATCGCATGAGTTCCAGGTCTCCGCTCCGCTCCGGTCCGCGCAGAACCCAGGTCCACCGGACCTGGTGCGCCGTCTCGTGCTCTAGAAAAAAATGACAATTCATTACAAATTCCCCCTTTTTTTTGACATTAGGTATCTTGTTTAATGGGATTTCTTGACAAAGTGTTTGAATACTTTTAAAATTATCGACAGATGTCGGTTGCTGAAAACAAATTGTTTACACGAAATATGAGGAAATGAATTTGGAAAATATGGAATTTCTTAAAGGTATGAACTTATTAGATATTTTTATTCCAATATTTAATATGATTACCACATACTTAATTATCTGGAATTATAACGTTAGGGCAAATAATCTACAAGAATTAATTAAGACAAAGTACCTGCAAGCTTCGTTATTTTCTTCTGCAATTTTTATTCTCGTTCTTTATACGAATGCAGGATGGATGGTTCGAATATTCATAGCATTACTCCTTCTTCCACTTCTTTTATTTATGTTATCTAAACGGCATCCTCTTTTAACAATGATAGAAATGGTTTACTTTTTTGTTATTGATATATACGTTAATTATTTAATACTTTTTATCTATTACTTCTTAGGCCTTAAATATTTTGACGTTCAGGAAAATTTTTCCCTTAGAATTAGTACATCAGTAATTTATTTGTTTTTACTTTGGCTTCATGTAAAGTTACTTCATAAAAGATTAGGAAGCAAAGTATATGATGTACGTGATCGTATTTGGAATAAGCAAAAAAACGGAACTAAAGTATTGTTACTCTATGTGATGGTAGTTTTTGCATGGCTAACGTTAACAGCATATATTGGAACGTATGCTGTCTATAATATTTCTGATATATCAGAGTTCAACATGATTATAATTACTTTTATTTTGTCTATTATGATTTTAATTATTTTGGCTACCATAACTTATCAAAAAAATATGTTTGATCAGTTACACCAGGAATCTGTTTATGATGAACTCACCAATGCAATGAACCGAAAATTTGGCTTGCAGTATATTGAAACGCTGTTAAAGAAGAACAAAGAACATGTAGTGCTTTGCTATGTGGATCTAAACTCTTTGAAGAAAATAAATGATGAATTGGGACATCAGTATGGAGATGATTTGATTCGCTTTCAAATAGGTATGGTACGAGAAACGATTGGTGAACAGCCAACTATTATTCGTATGGGTGGAGATGAATTTGTTCTTGTTTTTCCGTCTGAAACATTGGAGTCCATTTCGAATCTTATGGAAACATCCTTAAAAAAAATAGAGCAAGGAAAACCCTCCTGTTATGGAGGTTATCCTACTAGTTTTAGTTATGGTTGTATTGAATATCAGAAGGATCAGAACATTTTAGATCCAATGGATTTAATTTCTAAAGCAGATCAGGCGATGTATGAATATAAGAGAAAATTTAAGGAAAATTTATCTCTTGACAGAACTTCTTCCATCCAGTATTCTAATACTAATATTTGAAACCGTTGAACAAGAAGAGTAGCTTATTTGATACATTTACAGAGAGTCGCAGGTGATGGGATTGCGATAATGGAGATTAAGTGAATGGACTTGTGAGGGCGATCCGAACAGAAGATATCGCTTCTAAGTAGGTGAGACGTTGGCCACGCGTTAGGTGGACAGTGTATGTTAGTACATGTGAAAGTGCATTCGTGATGAATGAATTTAGGTGGTACCGCAGGAGATTTAACTCTTGTCCTATGAATAATAGGACGAGGGTTTTTTTTATACTTTTTTTTACAAAGAAAACCAATTTTAAGAAAGAAGAGGATTGACACATGACAAGAGAAATACCTTACAAAATCTATCTGGAAGAAAATGAGATGCCAAAACAATGGTATAATGTGCGCGCGGATATGAAGAACAAACCAGCACCAATCTTAAATCCAGGAACCGGACAACCAGTTTCTTTAGAAGACATTATGCCTGTTTTTTGTGAAGAATTAGCAAAGCAGGAATTGGATGAAACCACTCCTTACATTGATATCCCAGAAGAAATCAGAGATTTCTACAAAATGTATCGTCCTTCTCCTTTGGTACGTGCCTATTGTCTGGAAAAAGCTTTGGATACTCCAGCAAAAATTTACTACAAATTTGAAGGAAATAATACCTCAGGAAGTCATAAATTAAACTCTGCCATTGCCCAGGCTTATTATGCAAAAAAACAGGGTTTAAAAGGAGTTACCACAGAAACTGGAGCAGGTCAGTGGGGAACAGCTCTTTCTATGGCTTGTGCTTACTTTGATCTGGATTGTCAGGTTTATATGGTAAAATGTTCCTATGAGCAAAAACCATTTCGTAGAGAAGTTATGAGAACCTATGGTGCAGCGGTTACCCCATCTCCTTCTATGAATACCAACATTGGTAAAAAAATCAATGCAGATTTCCCTGGAACCACTGGAAGTCTTGGTTGTGCCATCTCTGAAGCAGTGGAAGCTGCTGTTTCACAAGAAGGATATCGCTATGTATTAGGATCTGTGCTGTCACAGGTATTGTTGCATCAGACTGTTATTGGTTTGGAAACAAAAACAGCCATGGATAAATATGGAATCAAACCAGATATCATCATTGGCTGTGCAGGCGGCGGTTCCAACCTGGGTGGATTGATTTCTCCATTTGTTGGTGAGAAATTAAGAGGAGAAGCAGATTATCGCATTATTGCGGTAGAACCAGCAAGCTGCCCAAGTTTAACCAGAGGTAAATATGCGTATGACTTCTGCGACACAGGAAGAGTAACACCTCTTGCAAAAATGTATACCCTTGGTAGCAACTTTATGCCAAGTGCAAGTCATGCAGGCGGTTTACGTTATCATGGAATGAGTTCTATCGTATCTCAGCTTTATGCGGATGGACTCATAGAAGCAACTAGCGTAGAACAAACTGCAGTTTTTGAAGCAGGGACAATGTTTGCCAGAACAGAAGGAATACTTCCAGCACCTGAAAGTAATCATGCAGTACGTGTTGCTATTGATGAAGCCTTAAAATGCAAAGAAACCGGAGAAGAAAAGACCATCGTATTTGGGTTAACCGGAACAGGTTACTTTGATATGGTGGCTTACCAGAAATATAATGATGGAGAAATGGTTGATTACATTCCATCGGATGAAGATATCGCAAAGAGTCTTGCAGAACTTCCAAATTTAGAGTCATAATAGTCAATTGATACTCCTTCGTCTGTTAACAACAGATGGAGGAGTTTTTTTATGCATAGGAAATTTGATATGTTATTCTTAACATTTTTTTAAAGCCCTTGCCCCAGTTTGGAAAAGAGGCTATAATTCAAGGTAGCACAATCGCTTTCGAAAGGAATTCTTATGATTTTTAGCAGCCTTGGTTTTATGTTTCGGTTTTTACCGATTTTTATATTGATTTACTATCTAACACCTGCGAAATTCCGTAATTATGTATTATTAATAGGGAGTTTCATTTTTTATGCAATTGGAGAACCTTTTTATATTGTGTTATTGATGCTTTCCGTTGGTTTAAACTTTTTTATAGGAAGTAAAATTCAGGAAGCAAACCTGGCATCAGCGGTAGGGGAAACCTCCAGACAAAGCAAGAAATGGTTTAGAATCAGCTTGCTGTATAACCTGGGAATTCTTGGTATTTTTAAGTATCTGGATTTCATCATTGAGAACTTAAATCGCCTTTTTATTGTTTTGGCAGATCCAGATGCAGATTTTATTTTGCAATTACCCTTTGCCAATCTGTTGTTACCTCTTGGGATTAGCTTTTTTACCTTTGAGCTGGTAGCTTACCAAATCAGACTTTATAGAAAGCAGATTAAGGCAGAAAAGTCCTTGATTACCTTTGCTACCTATTCTTTTATGTTTCCACAGCTTTTATCAGGTCCTATTGTACTGTATGAAAACGTTATTACGGATATTCATCATCGAAAATATAGCTGGTTGTTGGTGGAAGATGGGTTGAAACTTTTTGTGATAGGCCTTGGCTCAAAAGTGCTCATTGCAAATCGCCTAAGCAGTCTGTGGACAGAGATTCAAACCATAGGATTTGCAAGTATTTCCATGCCACTTGCCTGGATGGGTGCTTTTTCCTATGCCCTACAGATTTATTTTGACTTTGCTGGATATTCTCTGATGGCTATCGGTGTTGGTAAGATGCTGGGATTTGAACTTCCGCAGAACTTTAATCAACCCTATGCTGCAAAAAGTGTCACCGAATTCTGGAGAAGATGGCATATGACCCTCACAGGTTGGTTCAGGGAATTTATTTATATTCCTTTGGGAGGAAATCGAGGGGGCTTCTTCAAGACCTTAAGAAATATGCTGGCAGTATGGTTGGTTACTGGATTGTGGCATGGAGCAGACTGGAATTTTGTTATCTGGGGACTTTCTATTTTCCTTTTGATTGTTATCGAAAAATTATTCTTAAAGAGATTTCTGGATAAGAGCAGAATTTTTTCCAGACTTTATATTATTTTTGTTGTACCCTTTACCTGGATTCTATTTGCCATTTCTGATTTATCAGATTTGTCTATTTATGTACGGCGTTTGGTATCCTTTCAAAATACCAATACCTATGAAAACATCATGTTAAATGATTTTGTGTACTATGGTAAACTTTATGGAACCTTATTTATACTGGCATTTATCATGGCAACCCCATTTCCAGCCCGTATTTATCAGAAAATAAAAGGAAATATCTTTGGGATTGTTTTGCTATTGGCAATATTCTGGATGTCTGTGTATCAGCTTTCTATATCACAGAACAATCCATTTATGTATTTTAGATTTTAAGACGCAGTAAATTAGTCACTATATAACTGGAAGTGTGGGAGTTTTTATGAAAAGATTAAAACAGATTGCTTTTTTACTCCTTTTGATTTTGTCCTGCCTGATTATCACCATGGTTGGAATCAAGGGTAAGAGCACATATTATCAATATTATGATTACAGTATCAAAGACATGCCCTATCTTGCAATTGTGATGAAGGGTATGTTTGACGACATATCCCCCCTTACGGTGTTGTTTGACCCCCCTGTGGAAGAGGAGGAAATGGATCCTTCTGAAACAGATAAGGAAGAAGCAGAGCCTGAAGAAGATCAACAAGAACCAGAAGTCGAAGTGAAGCCTGAAGAAAAACCCATCAATCAGACAGAAATATTCGAATATGAAATTGTGAAAGATGATTATTTTGACGATGCCTTATTTATTGGAGACTCCAGAACCGTTGGCTTTAGCTTGTATGGGGGATTAACCAATGCAACCTATTTTGCGGACACGGGATTAAATATTTTTACCGTACTGGAAAAAGAATTTTTATCCTTAGAAGGAATTCCTGGAAAAACCACAGTAGATGTGGCTCTTGCACAAAAATCCTTTGCAAAGATTTATATAATGTTAGGAATCAATGAACTTGGAAGAGGAACAACAGAAGATTTTGTTGCGAAATATGCAGAGGTTATCAAGCGTATTCAGACCTTACAACCAAGAGCCATTATTTATATTCAGAGCATTATGCATGTGTCTGGGGAAAAAGCAGCAACGGATCCTGTGTTTACCAATGTTAACATTAATGAAAGAAATATAGGTCTTGCGACCTTGGCAAATAACAAGGATATTTTTTATCTGGATGTGAACGAAGCAGTTTCCGATACAGAAGGTAACTTAATGAAAGAATATTCCTTTGATGGAATTCATTTGAAAGCAGAATATATTGGAACCTGGAAAGAGTATCTTGCAAATCATGCTATCGTTACAGAAAACATGGTAAAAGCCTGCTACTACTGGGAGGCTCCCGGCTACGTGGCAAAATAACGAAGTTTCATTTTGGGGAGGTATGGGATGAAGAATAAAATCATAACTCTATTAGGGCTGGTTTTGTGTCTAAGTTTGGTA
>CANRGO010000064.1 GCA_947630125.1 uncultured Lachnospiraceae bacterium
TAATCTTCTAGATAAATGTGATACTTTAATTATTGGTGGTGGTATGGCTTATACATTCTTAAAAGCAAAAGGTTTTGAAATTGGTACTTCTTTAGTAGATGATGAAAAACTTGAATACTGTAGAGAAATGATTGCAAAAGCAGAATCACTTGGTAAACAATTATTATTACCAATCGATACAGCAGTAGCAGCTTCTTTCCCTTCTCCAATTGATGCGATTGTTGAGTTTGATGTTGTTGATTGTGAAAAAATGCCAGAAGGTAAATTGGGACTTGATATTGGACCAAAAACAGAAGAACTTTATGCAAATGCTGTAAAATCAGCAAAAACTGTTGTATGGAATGGACCTATGGGTGTATTTGAAAATCCTATCTTTGCAAAAGGAACAATAGCAGTAGCGAAAGCACTTGCTGAAACAGATGCAACCACGATTATTGGTGGTGGTGATTCAGCAGCAGCTGTTAATCAGTTAGGTTTTGGAGAACAAATGACACATATCTCAACCGGTGGCGGAGCATCTCTTGAATTTTTAGAAGGAAAAGACTTGCCAGGCGTTGTTGCAGCAAATGATAAATAGAAATTTATAAAAGGAGATTATTATGTCAAGAAGAAAAATTATCGCTGGAAATTGGAAAATGAATATGACTCCAAGTGAAGCAGTAGCATTAATTAATACTTTAAAACCATTAGTGGCAACAGAACATGCGGATGTTGTTTTCTGTGTACCTGCAATTGATATTATCCCAGCAGTTGAAGCAGCAAAGGGATCAAACATTAAAATCGGCGCACAAAATATGTATTTTGAAGAAAAAGGTGCTTTCACAGGAGAAACTGCTCCTTCCATGTTGACAGATGCAGGTGTAACTTATGTAATCATCGGTCATTCTGAAAGAAGAGAATATTTTGGTGAAACAGACGAAATCGTAAATAAAAAAGTGTTAAAAGCATTTGAACATAATATTACACCTATCGTTTGCTGTGGTGAAACATTAACACAGAGAGAACAAGGCGTAACAATTGATTTCGTAAGACAACAAATCAAAATTGCTTTCTTAAATGTAACAGAAGAACAAGTGGCAAAAGCAGTTATTGCTTATGAGCCAATCTGGGCTATTGGAACAGGAAAAGTAGCAACTACAGCTCAGGCACAGGAAGTTTGTGCAGCGATTCGTGACTGTATTGCAGAAATCTATGATGAAGTAACAGCAGAAGCAGTTCGTATTCAGTACGGCGGTTCAGTTACAGCAGCTACCGCAGCAGAGTTATTTTCTCAGAAAGATATTGATGGTGGACTTGTAGGTGGGGCTTCATTAAAACCTGATTTTGGACAAATCGTAAATTATGACACTTTTAAAGTGGTAGATTATCAATAAAATGAATGAACTTAGAAGCCTCTGATTTTGCGGAGGCTTCTTTTGCAATTGGAGGTAGTTGTATGAAGACCTGCCTAATTATTGGAGCTGGTGATTTTTCAAAAGATTTATTTTTAAAAGAATTTGAGAAGATCAGAGGAAAGTGTCTGCTTATTGCCTGTGATGGGGGTTTGGAATATTTACTTGATTTAAACATTTGTCCAGACTTACTGATTGGAGATATGGATTCTGTTTCTAAGGAATCGCTGCAAGAAGCAAACGAAAGATGGATTTTACAAATTACAACTTTACCAAAAGAAAAAGATGATACGGATGTAATGGCAGCCATTCGATATGGGTTGGAGAAAAAGATACAAGCATTTGTTCTTTTTGGAGTGTTGGGAAATCGGCTGGATCATTCCTATGCCAATATATGTCTTTTAAGTTTTATAAAAAATAATCATGCACATGGTATGATTGTTGGTAGAAGCGAATATATGGAAGTTATTCAAAGTGAAACAAAGATATTTCAAAAAAATCAAAAAGGAATTTTATCGGTATTCTCAGTAACGGATGTATCAGAAGGGGTATTCTTAAAAGGGTTAAAGTATGAACTTGAAGATGCTGTTATATCGTCGGATTTTCCGATTGGTGTCAGCAATGAGTTTATAGGAGAAGAAAGCTTCATAACAGTTAAAAAAGGAAGACTACTGCTGATTTATCAGCAGTAGTCTTCCTTTTTAATGTTCAAACTGAGACATATATAGATTGTAATAAAATCCCTTTTGTGCTATTAATTTTTGATGATTTCCTTCTTCGATAATACGACCGTCTTCTACGACAAAGATCCGGTCTGCCTTTTTGATTGTTGACAGTCTGTGGGCGATTACGAAGCTTGTTCGTCCCTGTAAAAGTGCAGCAATACCTTCTTGAACCAAGATTTCAGTTTGTGTATCGATGCTGGATGTTGCTTC
Organism: uncultured Lachnospiraceae bacterium; assembly: GCA_947630125.1. GTDB lineage: Bacteria > Bacillota > Clostridia > Lachnospirales > Lachnospiraceae > CANRGO01. The sequence goes on from CANRGO010000064.1 coordinate 2,327, forward strand.
ATCTAAAATTAATATTTTTGGCATAGATACCATCGTTCTTGCAAATGCTAAAAGTTGCTTTTGGCCGATGGATAATCCACCACCTTTTTCGGATAGTTCTGTATCATATCCCTTTTCAAGTTTCATGATAAATTCGTGGGCATGTACTGATTTAGCAGCATCCACAACTTCTTCATCGCTTGCATCCAATTTACCATAACGAATATTATCTTTGATTGTTCCTGAAAAGAGGAAATTATCCTGGGTCATGATTCCCATTTGTGAACGCAAACTTTCAATGGTTACTTTACTTATGTCGAATCCATCAACCAGAATAGTACCTTGTTGAATGTCATAGAATCGACTGATTAAGTTCACAATCGTGGTTTTGCCAGCGCCTGTGGGTCCCACTAGTGCAATGGTTTCACCAGGCTGAATTTGAAAACTGACATGATTTAGGACTTGAACTTTATCATCATAAGAGAAGGAAACCTGATCAAATGTGACTGCACCATTTATTTCTGGAATCTGGATTACGTCGGGCTGATCTACGATTTCAGGTTTGGTATCTAGTATTTCAAAGATTCTTTCTGCTCCTGAAATGTTTGTAATTAATTGATTGTAAAAATTACTAAGGTTCATAATTGGATGCCAGAACATGGATACATAGGCAGAAAATGCTATTAATAATCCAACATTATTCTTATCAATGCCTAGCTTCGTAATGCCAAAATAATACATAGAAACCAAGCCTAACCCCCAACTAAAATCTATTACGGACCCAAAGGCATCGTTTAAACGAACTGCATCCACAAAGGAATCACGATGTTCTTTTACCAGCTGATCAAAGGTTTCTTCTGTTTCTTTTTCGGCATTAAAGCATTGAATAATTCTGATTCCAGACATATCTTCATGTAAAAAGGCATTTAAATTGGAAGATTTTTTTCTGTGTAACTGCCAACACTTATGAGAGTACACCTGTATAATCCAAATACCAATAATCATGATTGGCAATGTGATTAATGCAGCTAGTGCTAATCGGCCATTTTTAATAAACATAATGATAACTACAGCACAAATCGTAATAAAATCTGGTATCAATGTTGTTACACTGTTAGAGAGCACATCTTTTAAGGAGTTAATATCTCCGATAATTCTGGCTAGTATTTTTCCTGTTGGTCTGCTATCAAAAAAATGAAAGTCCAAAGTTTGAATGTGTGTATATAATTCTTGCCTTATTGTTACAAGAATTTCGTTGCATATTTTTGCCATAAGGTACATACGGAGTTTAATTAAAACAATCATAAGTAGGTTGATGAGTGCAGCAATTGAAAATAATTTTATCAAACCCGTATAGTCTTTGTTTGCAATGTAAACATCAACTGCAGTTTCAATGATAAGTGGGTTGATAAGAGAAACTGCAACACAGTAACCCATAATCAGGATAACGGCAAAAATTGTTTTTTTATATTTTAATAAATAATGAAATAGTCGTAAAAGTGTTATTTTTTTACTGATGCTTACGCTTACTTCATCATCTTTTACAGCGTTAAAAGGCATGTTAAGCCTCCTTTCTATTGAGTGTCTCTTGGATTTCTCCATATTGACATAGGTAGGTTTCATAATACCGACCTTTTTGTTCCATTAAGCTCTGGTGTGTACCACGTTCTTTGATTTTGCCATCTTCTAAAAAGATGATTTCGTCTGCATGACGAACAGCACTAATACGATGTGCAATAATGATTTTTGTGGTATGTTCCAGTTGAAAAAGGTTTTTTTGAATTTGTTGTTCTGTTTCCAGATCTAAGGCAGAAGTGGAATCGTCCATAATTAATATGGGATTCTGTTTTGCGAGAGCTCTTGCAATACTGATTCTTTGTTTTTGCCCTCCGCTAAGCCCAACTCCGCGTTCTCCGATAACGGTTTCATATTGATCTTCCATGCGTTCTATAAACTCGGATGCCTGTGAATCTTTTGCAGCCTGTTGTATCGTTTTAGAGTCCAGAAGATTTCTTTTTCCCATTTTTACATTTTCACATATCGTATCTGAGAAGAGGAATACATCCTGCATAACATATGACATGTTGCTTCTTAATTGTGCTAAACTTAATTTTTTGATATCGACAGCGTCTAAGAAAATCGTTCCTTCAGTAGAGTCATAAAGACGTTGTAAAAGTTGTATAATAGAAGTTTTACCAGAACCAGTTGCACCCATAATTCCAATGGTATTTCCGGCTTTCACATGAAAAGAAATGTCCTCTAATATATTTTTTTTGTCTTGCTTATGAAATGAAACATGTTCGAATGTGATTTCACCTTTAATCTTAGGTAAATGTACAGGGTCTTTTTCTTCTGTAATGGTAGGAGTTTCTTTATAAATTGCTTTGATCTTTTTATTGCTTGCAATTGCAGATGAAAATTCATTTGTTAGCCAGCCCAACATTTCCATAGGCCAAACAATATTCATGGAATATTCCACAAACGCACCTAATGTTCCAAGGGTCATAGTTTCATCCATAACATACAGACCGCCTAAGGCTAAAACAACCATTGGTAATAATTTAGTTATAATCTGGAAATAAGGGTAGTATTTAATAAATACCTTTGATTGCTGCATGTTTAAATCATAATAGCGTTTGTTGTGAGAAAGAAATTTTTTGATTTCAAATTTTTCTCTGGCGAATGCTTTGACAGTACGGACACCAGCAAGATTTTCTTCTGCGACTGTATTGAGCGCGGCATTTTCTTCACTGATGGCCTCAAAGACTTTCCCGAGTTTTTGTTCTAGTAAGAAAGCTAGAATAGCAGATATTACCATGGCGATGGTAGGAATAATAGCGAGTTTCACGTTCAAACTATACATGCAATAGAGAACGATAGAAGTGTGAATGATTACTTCCATGATTAACATAGCAACAAAACTTAGAGCACTCCAAATTTTATCAATATCATCCTTTACTCTGGCCATTAACTCGCCCGTGTTTGTTTTGTCGAAGTAGTCAGCAGATAAACTCTGAATGTGAATAAATATATTTCTTCTCATTTCAGATGCTATTTTTGAACCTACTACGTCAAAGGTAAATTCTTTGGTGTATTGAAAGATACATCTTCCAATTCCAACTACAAAAATACCTAGTAATAATTTCCATAACAGATGCATTTCGCCTCCGACAATAACATCATCAATAATTCTTTTTGTTAATTGTGGGGAGAGCATATCTAAGCTAACCGCAATAATCATGGATGAGATTGCGAAGAAATATGCAAGTTTATGGTGTGATAAATAATACGAAATTTTTTTCATAAAAACCATGCCTTTCTGTCGCTGAAAGAGATTGTTTTTTCAGCGATTTTTTAGAATATAAATGTTAAATACTTAATTTTGTACACAAAAAAACCACGATGAAATCACCGTGGTCATAAAAACGAAACATTAGAATCTTATCAAATGATAGTTTAACCTAGATACTTACAACTTAAGTGGGTTAAACTTAGCAATAAGGAAATGGGTTATGATTCTTTAGGATCGAAATTTGAATCCGGAGGTAACTTCTGTCTTTGCGTTATGGGTGAAACGAATTTGTCTGGCTAATTGCTTGTTTGTGTTAGACATTTTTTTTACCTCCTTCTTTTTATTTTTTGTCACAACATAATACTAAATTAATCCAATTAGATTTGTTTGTCAATTCTTTTTTTAAAAAAAATTAATTCTTTTTTTAGAATGTTTCCAAATTCAATAGAATCATATAAAATTATTTGTTCCAAAAAGAGGAGATTGACTTGTCACTAATATAGAAAACGTGTATAATTTCATAGGTAATACTAACAAGTACCATTATATTGTTGAATAAATAATATAACGAATATAGGAATAAATTTTGTTAATAGAAATGAGGAGAAATGATGAGTAAACAACCAACTGTTTTAATGATTCTTGATGGGTATGGTTTAAACCCAAGACAAGACGGAAATGCTGTGGCAGAAGCAAATACACCAGTTATCGACAGCTTAATGAAGGAATATCCTTTTGTAAAAGGGAATGCAAGTGGAATGGCTGTAGGTTTACCAGATGGTCAAATGGGAAACTCAGAAGTAGGTCATTTAAATATGGGAGCTGGTAGAATTGTATACCAGGAACTTACCAGAATTACAAAAGAAATTATGGATGGAACATTCTTTGAAAATGAAAGATTATTAAAAGCAATCGAAAATTGTAAAGAAAATCAAAGCGACTTGCATTTATTTGGCTTACTTTCAGATGGTGGTGTTCATAGTCACATTACCCATTTATATGGACTTTTAGAGCTGGCAAAAAGAAATCAGATTAAACAAGTATATGTACATGCATTTTTAGATGGTAGAGATACACCTCCTTCCAGTGGAAAAGACTTTTGCATCGCATTAGAGAATGAAATGGAAAAAATTGGAATTGGACAAGTTGCAAGTGTTAGCGGACGTTACTACGCAATGGATCGTGACAATAATTACCAGAGAGTAAAGTTTGCTTATGATGCATTAACAAAGGGTGAAGGTTTAACAGCGAATAGTGGAACAGAAGCAATTCAGAATTCATATGATAAAGGTGAAACAGATGAATTTGTAATGCCTACAGTAGTTGTAAAAGAAGGCACTCCTGTTGCAACAATTAAAGATAAAGATTCTGTTATATTTTTCAATTTCAGACCAGATCGTGCTCGAGAGATTACACGTGCGTTTTGTGATGAAGAATTTGCAGGATTTGAAAGAGAGAAGAGATTGGACTTATGTTTTGTTTGCTTCTCTGATTATGATAAAACTATAGGAAATAAATTGGTTGCATTTACAAAAGTCGCAATCACAAATACCTTTGGTGAATTTTTGGCTGCAAACAAAAAAACACAGGCAAGAATTGCGGAAACTGAAAAATATGCACATGTTACATTTTTCTTTAATGGTGGTGTGGAAGTTCCAAATGAGGGAGAAGACAGAATCTTAGTGAATTCTCCGAAAGTTGCAACTTATGATTTGAAACCAGAGATGAGCGCTTATGAAGTTTGTGATAAATTAGTGGAAGCTATTACAGCAGATAAATATGATGTTATTATTATTAACTTTGCAAATCCTGACATGGTTGGGCACACAGGGGTAGAATCGGCTGCAATCAAAGCAATAGAAGTAATCGATGAATGTGTTGGTAAAACGGTGGAAGCGATTAAAAAAGTGAATGGTGCTTTGTTTATTTGTGCAGATCATGGAAATGCAGAACAGTTAGTGGATTATGTTACAGGAGAACCATTTACTGCACATACAACCAATGAAGTTCCATTTATTCTTGTGAATTATGATAAAGCTTATACTTTAAAAGAAGGTGGATGTCTTGCTGATATTATTCCAACTATGATTGAAATTATGGGAATGGAAAAACCGAAAGAAATGACCGGTACATCTTTACTTATTAAAAAATAACTGACTTTAAAAGCCCAATGCCTAGGCCTTGGGCTTTTTTGAAAAGAGGAGACATGTTTGGTACGCTGGTAAATACAATTGCAGTTATTATAGGGTCTTTGATTGGAATGCTTTTAACAAAGGGTTTGAATGAAAAATTAGCGGATGGATTAATGAAAGGTTTGGGTTTGTGTACCTTATTCCTTGGCATTCAGGGATCACTTAAGGGTGAAAATACTTTGATATTGATATTATCCATGGTAATTGGTATTTTCATTGGAACGATACTTGATTTAGAAGAAAAGGTAAATCATCTTGGCTATTTGTTGGAAGCAAAATTTCGAAAAAAAGAAGGTAAAAAGGTTGCGATTGCAGAAGGTTTTGTTACTGCAAGTTTGTTATTCTGTGTTGGAGCTATGGCGATTGTGGGGTCATTACAAAGTGGATTAACTGGAGATCATGAAATATTATTTAATAAATCCATGTTAGATTTTATAGCAGCAATTATTTTTGCTTCAACGTATGGAGTTGGTGTTTTGTTTTCTGCTTTTTTTGTATTTCTATATCAAGGTTCAATCACTGTGTTGGCAAAACTGATTGCACCTTTTTTGACAGATTACGTAATAGGCGAGATGACTTGTGTAGGTTTTGTAATTATTATAGGACTTGCACTAAATATGCTGGGAATCACAAAATTGAAAATCATGAATTACGTACCTGCAATTTTTATTCCCATACTTCTCTGTCAATTCTTGTAACAAGGAATGTACTGAGAATCTTTAAAAATAGGATTGTCATATAAATGATATTGTGATATAGTATAAATTACTTGGCATTAGGAGGTGTAGAAATGGATATTTTACATGTAATTCTTACAGTTATTTTAGTTTTGGATTGTGTAGTATTAACTGCTTTGGTGTTATTGCAAGAGGGAAAGTCAGCAGGCTTAGGAGTTATTAGCGGTGCTGCGGAAACATATTGGGGTAAAAATAAAGGCCGTTCCATGGAAGGCACATTAGTAAAAGTTACTAAGGTGGCAGCTATTCTTTTTATGGTACTTGCTGTTATTTTAAATATAAACCGTATCTGGGCTTAATCTTAAAACACTCTTGCAAAAGGGTGTTTTTTTAATGTTTTTTATTAAAAAATACAAATGATAAATGAATAGATGAGAAAAGAGAAAAAATGAACAAAGAAAACAATGAGAAAAAGAAGAAAAAAATATTGGACCTTATGCAGGAACCTCTGTATGTACCAATGAAAGAAAAAGAATTAGTGATTCTAATGCAAGTTCGCAAAGACTCCAGAGAAGAGTTTAAAGCATGCTTGGATGAATTGCTTTCTGAGAAAAAAATAGAGATAAGTAAAAGGGGAAAGTATACTCTATACGAAGAAAAGTCGAGTAAAAATACAGTTATTCCAGAAAGTTTAACGGGTACGTTTATTAGTCATCAGAAGGGGTTTGGTTTTGTTGTAGTAGATGGAATGGAACAGGATTTGTTCATACCAGAAGACAAAGTTCATGGAGCATTTCACTTAGATATCGTACAAGTCTCTTTATTAAAAGGTGGGCAGGGAAAACGTCAGGAAGCTGAGGTTATACAAATTGTTTCCAGAAGCCTAACCCAGATTGTTGGTACCTACGAAAAGAATAAGAGTTATGGTTTTGTTATACCAGATAATTCAAAAATGTCAAAAGATATTTTTGTTCCTGCAGAACGCTCAAAAGGTGCTGTGACAGGACATAAGGTTGTAGTTGAAATAACTGATTATGGTAACCTTAACCGGAAACCAGAAGGAAAAATCATAGAAATATTAGGCCATGAAAATGATCCTGGTGTAGATATTATGAGTATCATCAAAGGCTATGATTTGCCGATGGAATTTGGTGAAAAAGTATTGAATCAGGTGGAAAGAATATCCGATGAGATTTTAGAAGGTGATTTACCGGGTAGAAAAGATTTTCGAGACATGAAAATGGTAACCATTGATGGCGAAGATGCAAAAGATCTAGATGATGCAGTCAGTCTAACAGTTCAAGATGGGTTCTATTATCTTGGAGTGCATATAGCAGATGTTGCGAACTATGTGCAAGAGAATTCTGCCCTTGATCGAGAGGCTTTAAAAAGAGGAACCAGCGTGTATTTGGTGGATCGTGTAATTCCTATGTTGCCACATAAATTATCCAACGGGATTTGCTCTTTAAATGAAGGGGTTGATCGTCTGGCATTATCATGTATGATGACCATTGATAATCAAGGGAATCTTGTTGATTCCCAAATTGTGGAATCTGTGATATGCGTTGATAAAAGAATGACTTATACTGCAGTCTCACAAATTTTGGAAGAAAAAAACGAAGAAACAAGAGCAACTTATCATGACCTTGTTCCAATGTTTGAACAGATGGCTGAATTAGCAGCAATTTTAAGGAAGAAACGACATAAAAGAGGATCCATCGATTTTGATTTTCCAGAAAGTAAAATTTTATTAAATAAAGCTGGGGAACCAATTGAAATCAAGCCCTATGATCGTAATCTTGCCACTAAAATCATTGAAGATTTTATGCTTGTTGCAAACGAAACGGTGGCTCAAACATTTTACTGGATGGAATTGCCATTTCTTTATAGAACTCATGATAATCCAGATCCTGAAAAAATAATGAAATTGAATACATTTATTCATAATTTTGGATATTCTTTAAAAGTTAATAAGGAAGTGATTCATCCGAAAGAACTTCAAAAACTTCTGGAAAAAACAGAAGGAACACCTGAGGAAGCACTAATTTCCAGGCTGACACTTAGAAGTATGAAACAGGCAAAGTATACAGTCGAAGCTACTGGACATTTTGGATTGTCAGCTACTTACTATAGCCATTTTACTTCACCTATCAGAAGATACCCTGATTTACAAATACATCGTATTATTAAGGAATATATTCGTGGTAGAATGAAAGATGAGCGAATTGTTCATTATAAAGAGATATTGCCTGTTGTTGCTCTTCAATCTTCAAAATTAGAAAGAAAGGCAGAAGAAGCTGAAAGAGAAACAATCAAATTGAAAAAAGTTCAATATATGGAGTCGCGTATTGGAGAAATTTTTGATGGTGTGATAAGCGGCATTACAACTTGGGGTATTTATGTTGAATTACCAAATACAATTGAAGGCTTGATCCATGTATCGGCACTTAGTGGTGATTATTACTATTATGACGAGCAAAACTATGAAATGGTAGGTCAAGCAACAGGAAAAACCTTTAAATTAGGTGAGAAAGTTCAAGTGCAAGTGAAAGATTGCGATCGATTTATGCGTACAATTGATTTTGTTTTGCCAAAACAGGAGGAAACTTTGTGGAATCAACAAAACTAATAGCAAATAATAAAAAGGCATACCATGATTTTTTTATCGAAGAAAAAATCGAAGCAGGCATTTCTTTGCATGGCACAGAAGTGAAAAGTATGCGCATGGGGAAATGCAGTATCAAGGAATCCTTTATTCGTATTGAAAAAGGTGAAGTGTTTATTTATGGAATGCATGTAAGTCCATATGAAAAAGGAAATATCTTTAATAAGGACCCTTTGAGAATTAAAAAGCTCCTTTTACATAAATACGAAATTATGAAAATGGAACAAAAAGTGAAAGAAAAAGGAATTACGATTGTTCCGCTTCAGGTTTATTTAAAAGGAAGTAAGGTAAAAGTTGAAATTGGACTGGCAAGAGGTAAAAAATTATATGACAAACGTCAGGATATAGCAAAAAAAGATCAAAAGAGAGAAGCGGAGAAAGAGTTTAAAATTAAAAATCTTTCTTAACAACTTGCTTTATAATTGTTCTTTTGTTATAATTATAATATCTTTATCCCGATTAAGGGGTAGTAAAGGTTTCGACGGGGGTTTTGAAGCTGGAGAAGCAAGCCGTTGCGATACGTTAATCGTAAAATAAATTAAACGCTGAAGATAATTTAGCTTACGCTGCCTAGTGGCAGCTGTCTTACTCGGTTCACCTACAAACTGAACTAAGGCATCGACTAAGTAGGAAACGACACATAGTAAGCTTTGCCTGTGTGGGCGTATCATGAAGCTACCAACTGCATTCGGGTGTCAGGAACTTAATGTAGAAGGGAACAAAGAGTAAAACTCTTGTGAGGAAGACTCTTGAATTAACTGACTAAGCTTGTAGAAGTACAGGGGATGGGCTTTCGGACACGGGTTCGATTCCCGTCTACTCCATAGTAAATGGTAGTTAGACGATCATTCACCAAAAAACAGAATTGAAAAATTCTGTTTTTTATTTCTTTTATTTTTAACTTCTGTACATTTTTCACAATAATAACCAGTACTTTATTGTACAATAATACAAAAATGCATAAAAATATTGATATATTTACAACATTATGTTATATTATGTGTACAAACGGGCAATCCTAACAGGTTGTTACAGTTCGGCAGGTAAAACCAAAATTTATAAATACGCACATAGATATGTATTGGGGAGGAGCGTATTTGGAGTTTTGGTTTTTTTTGTATAACAAATTAAGCGAATAACCATATATATATTTGTTGGACAATTGAATTAATTGAAAATAACGATAAATATTGAAAATTTTCATGGAATATTGTGCTTGAAAATTATTTGTGATACAATTATAGAAAACTTAGATTTGCGACTTCTGTGGAACAACAATGGAAGAGGTAAGAATATGGAAAATAGAAAGAAAATTCTTGTTGTAGAGGATAGCAAAACAAATAGAAAAATACTGGTGGATACTCTTGTGGATACCTATCATATTGTAGAAGCAGAAAACGGACAAATTGCCTGGGATATTTTACAAAAAGAAAAAGACACCATAGATCTTGTGCTAACAGATATTATGATGCCAGTTATGGATGGTTTCGAACTTCTTAATAAAATACGACATAACTCTGTGCTTCGGAGAATACCGATCATTGTTGTGACTTCTTTGAATGAACAGGAAAATGAAATAAAAGCCTTAGATTTAGGAGCACTTGAGGTTGTAATTAAGCCTTATGATCCGGCAATTATTAAGCGCAGAATTAAAAATATTGTGCAACTTACGGATTTGGAAAGGATGCAGGCTGAGTACCATGTGTTAAAAGAAAGTCAGCAGCTTTTTGATGTTTTTATTGATATGGCACTTCCAAATTCCAATCTTTGTGTATGGAAATATGATATCGAAAGAGACTCTATAACCCATATCGTAGCAGATAAAAAATATGGATTTAATAGAAATTTATCTAATGCAAGCGAAACGTTTGTTGATAAAAAATATATACATGTTGATAGCATTGATGAAGCAAGAGATATGTTTGCAAAAATCAATGCAGGTGAAAAAGTGGTAGAAAAAAGCCTTCGTATTCGTAAGTCAGGTACATTGGGATTATCAAAGGATGATTATTGGTGGAATCGTATCGTTCACACAACGATATATAATGAAGATGGAAAACCAATTGGTGCAATTGGTATATCGGAAGATATATCGGAGGAACGTTATGCAAGAGAAAAAGCTGAAATTGATCAACTTACAAAGGTTTATAATCGCACGGGGTTTGTTGATAAGGTTGAAAGTACTTTAATGGCAAATCAGGGAAGAGAGATACAAAGTGCTTTATTGATGATAGACCTTGATAATTTTAAATCGGTTAATGATAATTTTGGTCACGAATTTGGAGATAATGTCCTTTTAGAAGTGGCAAATCGACTCAAAGGAATTTTCAGACCAGAAGATTGCATAGCAAGACTTGGTGGAGATGAATTTGCTATTTTTATTAGTCATGTACATGAGACAAATTTTGTTTTGGAGAGAGCTGAACAGGTTCGGAAAAAATTATCAATGGAATTTCAGAAAAATTTTGAGTTAATAAAAATCACCTGTTCTATTGGTATTTGTTTTGGGTCAAAGCCAGAATTTGACTTTCAATCTTTGTATGTTTGCGCAGATAAAGCGCTATATAGGGCAAAGACTAGTGGCAAAAATATCGTGATGATCGGGGATAAGGATACGAAATTTCCTTTATGATACAAGCTTGTTTATAATAGTAATCTTTCCTAATTAGGGCTTGACAAGTTTTTATCCTTTTGCTATATTATTCTTCTATTGAATGTCTAAAGAAGGACCAACTCGAACTGGGTTGGTCCTACTATTTATTATTGAACTGGATGAAAGGGGCGTAAGAAACTGAAAAAGAAATATAGTAATGATTACGAACCTTATTATGAAGAAGATGGTAAGGGTTCAATAAAAGAGAAACTAAAATATAAAGGTACTTATTATTCTCTGGATTTTGATATGAATGAATATCGTAAGAGGAAAAATTTATATCGTATGTTCTCTACTGTGATTTTATTTTTATATTTAATCATGGGTATGATTTCTCATCCGGGAGATAGAGTTTTTTATATCGTTTATCCATATTTACTACCAATCATCCCATTATACTATCTGTTGCAGTCAGTATTTTCTTTGCCAAAGGAAACAATGCAAATGGAGTATGTTAAGTACGACACTTCGTTTTTAAGACTAAGAAGAACCATGGTTGGAGTCGAAATTAATCTTACACTCTTGATTTTGTTAGATATCTTTTATATAGGAAGAAGTTTTTCAAACTTACAGCCTGCGGATTTGTTAGCGGAAGGTATTTTTTTATTTATATCGTTTATCATTTTTTTGATAATTATTGTTTTGTTGAAAATGCATAATAACCTTATAAAAAATATAAAAACTAATAATTATACGACATAAACTCTTTGTGATGTATAGTTATTCAATTTGAATAAAAATTGGTTATAATAGCTAAAAAAAACGAAAAAAATGAGGATTGTTAAAACACAATTTCTATGTTAAACTAGCCATGCTTAGTGCATCAATTCAAATTTAGTGCTTTAACGGTTTAAAGTAATCGGGTGGCATTGAAGATAAATAAAATTTTTAAAGGAGGAGTAATATGAAAAAGGATTTAAAGAAATGGTTATCACTTCTTTTAGCAAGTGTTATGGTTATTGGTACCTTAGCTGCTTGTGGTAAAGATGTTGAAGAACCAACAGATGTAACAGAAACAGAAACAGAAACAACAACAGAAACAGAAACAACAGAAGAAAACGAAACACCATTGGTTGTAGGGTATTCACCATTTAGTGAAAAATTCAGCCCATTCTTTGCTGATACAGGTTATGATATGGACGTTGAAGCTATGACACAGGTTCCATTAATTACAACGGACCGTACAGGTGCTATTATTTTCAATAGTATCGAAGGTGAAACAAAGAACTATAACGGAACAGATTATACATACAAAGGTATTTCTGATGTTACCGTTACCAAAGGGGATACAGAAACCGTTTACAACATTAAAATTCGTGATGATGTAACTTTTAGTGATGGAACTCCTTTAACAGCAAATGATATTATTTTCTCGTTTTATGTACTTTCAGATACAAATTATGATGGATCTTCTTCCATTTATTCTCAGCCTATCAAAGGTATGAAAAATTATCGTGCAAACAGCACAGCAGCTGAAAGCGTTACCGCTGATGAAATCAGTGCAAAAGTTGCTGAAATGCCTCAGGAATTAGCAGATTACATCAATGCTGAAGTTGTTACTCCAGTATTAACAAGCGAAGTTGATTGGGTTGCATCTCTTTATGGAGATGAAGCTTATGCTACATATACAACAGAATATCCAGAAATCAAAGATTTATTTGCGTTCTTTTATGCTGGTGAAGGTTATGATTCTACAGCAGTTGAGACAGCAGAAGAAGTTCTTGCTGATATAATTGAAATCTACGGAAGCAATTATCAGTTACTTGGATCAAACTATGCAGGAGATCCAGCTTATTACCAGGCGGATGTTGATGCAAAAGCACTTGAATTAGTTCTTGCTGACAAAGCAGCAGCTGGTGAAGGTGAAGAAATTGATTACATTACAGGTATTGAAAAAATCAATGATTATGAAGTGCAGATTACAACAACAGGTTACTCTGCAACAACAATTTACAATCTTGCTGTAGAAATCGCTCCATTACATTACTATGGAGATCCTACATTATTTGATTATGATGCTCACAAATTTGGATTTACAAGAGGAGATCTTTCTGTTATAAGAGAGAAAACAACTCAGCCTATGGGAGCTGGTCCATACAAATTTGTTAAATATGAAAACAAAACTGTATACTTTGAAGCAAATGATACTTACTTTAAAGGTGCACCTG
>CANRGO010000065.1 GCA_947630125.1 uncultured Lachnospiraceae bacterium
CATACCATAAGAAGCTGGACCTGCCGCCATATTATCTGGATGAAGAGTACGACCTGTACCACCACCTGAGGCAACAGAGAAATATTTTTTCCCTTGTTCCATACACTCTTTTTTGTATGTTCCAGCTACTGGATGCTGAAATCTTGTAGGATTTGTAGAGTTACCAGTAATTGATACATCTACTTTTTCTTTATGCATAATTGCTACGCCTTCTGTAACATCATTTGCTCCGTAACAATTTACTTTACTTCTAAGTCCAGTTGAATAAGATTTTCTAAATACTTCTTTAACTTCACCGGCGTAATAATCCATATCTGTTTCAACATATGTAAAACCATTGATTCTGGAAATAACCTGAGCTGCATCTTTTCCAAGTCCGTTTAAAATAACACGTAATGGGTTTTTACGTACTTTGTTCGCTTTTTCAGCAATACCAATAGCACCTTCTGCTGCTGCAAATGATTCATGTCCTGCAAGGAAACAGAAACATTCTGTTTCTTCTTCTAATAACATTTTTCCAAGATTTCCATGACCAATACCTACTTTACGTTGGTCTGCTACAGATCCAGGAATACAAAAAGCCTGAAGTCCTTCACCGATAGCTGCTGCTGCATCCGCAGCTCTTCTACAACCTTTTTTAATTGCAACTGCTGCTCCTACAATATATGCCCACTTTGCATTTTCAAATGCAATTGGTTGAATTGCTTCCACTTGTTTGTAAACATCAAGTCCAGCATCTTTCGTAATTTTTTCAGCTTCTTCGATGGAAGAAATTCCATAGCTGTTTAATAAAGCATTGATTTGTTTGATACGTCTTTCATATGATTCAAATAAAGCCATTTTAATTTTCCTCCTTCTGATTATTCTTTTCTAGGGTCAATGATCTTAACCGCATCTTCAACACGACCATACTGTCCACAAGCTTTTTCATATGCAGTATTGGCATCATCACCTTTTTTCATGAAGTCAGTCATTTTACCAAGGCTTACGAATTTATATCCAATAATATTATCTTCTTCATCAAGAGCAATACCTGTTACATATCCCTCTGCCATTTCAAGATAACGTGGTCCTTTTTCAAGTGTTCCGTACATGGTACCAACCTGAGAACGAAGCCCTTTACCCAAATCTTCTAAACCAGCGCCAATAGGAAGTCCGTCTTCTGAAAATGCACTCTGTGTTCTTCCATAAACAATCTGTAAGAAAAGTTCTCTCATTGCAGTATTGATAGCATCACATACAAGGTCTGTATTTAAAGCCTCTAAAATTGTTCTTCCTGGTAAAATTTCAGAAGCCATCGCTGCTGAATGAGTCATTCCAGAACATCCAATTGTTTCAATTAATGCTTCCTGTACAATACCTTCTTTTACATTAAGAGTTAATTTACAGGCACCCTGCTGAGGAGCACACCAGCCAATACCGTGTGTTAAACCTGAAATATCATTTACTTGTTTTGCTTTTACCCATTTTGCTTCTTCTGGGATAGGAGCACAGCCGTGGTTAACACCTTGTGCTACTCTACACATTTGTTCTACTTCATGTGAATAAATCATGTGAAATCTCCTTTCAAATTATAAATCCTATTAAAATAGTATCAAAGTTGCTTTCTTTGAAACCATATTTAACCGCAAGTGCTATTTTCTCATATTTTTAGAAAAAAATCTAGTACTATTTGATAAAATTATATCAATTACGGGTTTTTCGGATCTTTAATACTGGAAACAAAATATTCTGAGACATCGAAGCAGTTTACAATTGCTGTTGAGTGTTCTTTTTGCAAATGATACCAAGAAACATTGTACTTCATCCAGGCTCTCATAGGATAATGAAATACTTCCTGATTTAAATGACACTTAGAATCTTGATGGTTCATTTTTTTAAGAGGACAATCCTCGCAAGGGGAATCATTCATCTTAAGAACCTTATAACAAAAATCTCCAACATTAACTTCTTTGGTCTTTTGCATCACACGCTTATTTAAGTAAATAATCTGATAGGTATCTGTATCAATGATATAAACATAGTTATCAAAGTTTTCAAATAAATCGATTTTTGAGCATTTTTCCATACTTAATCCAGGAAGTTCTGCCTGTAAAATATAAGAATTCATAAACCGAAAAATGCTATTTAATTCATCTTGTTTTATATCTGTTAAATAATAGTCTTTATCCATATGATTTTCAAAGCAAAAACCACCAATAACTTTACCAAGTCTTATAATTGGATAAAATAACAAGGATTGAATTCCTCGTTTCATTAAAAAACCGAGTATTGTTTCATCCGTACTGGATGCTCTGTTTAAAAGGATTAATTGATGTCCAATATTCGCTAAAGCTTTCATAGCAACAGCTTTTGATTGAATTTCAAAATTTGATTCGTATGGATTTTCATAACCCTCAACACAATATTTATACTCCTCAAAAAACTGACTTGTTTTTTCGATTGGAATATAATATCCTCTCTGCATGTTGATATCTACTGTAATTAATTCAACGATAGACTGCATTGCCGTTTTTACATTTTGATTTTCTTTAAAAATCTGAAGAATATAATCTTCAAAACCACGACTTATATCATAAGCAGCTTCCGGTTGATATTGACTACTTCTCGTGTTCAAATGATACGCAATCGTATTAGCGGCATCAAAAATACGATGACTATTCTTTCCATTTGCTTTTGCAGAATAAAGGGCCTTATCTGCTTTTTCAAATAATTCCTTATAACTTTTTCCATGGTATGGAAATAAAGATATCCCAACACTGGAAGAAACAATTAATTCTTTATCTCCATAAAAATAACTATGACGAATTGTTTTGCATATTTTTGTGGCTAAAATATCCACATCTGCAAGCGCATTTAAATTTTTAGCAAAAACTAAAAATTCATCTCCTCCAATTCTTCCTATAATATCATAGCCTTTAAAAATGGTTTTCAATTGTTCTGCGGTATTAATTATTACTTCATCACCAGTTGCATGTCCAAGATAATCATTGATTGCCTTAAAGTTGTCTAAATCTATTACCATTAGAGCATGAATGCTATGATCTTCCGCTGGATTAACGGAGTCTAAAAAGTTATCAATAAGCGTAACCGTAGCAGTTTTATTATATAATGATGTCATTCCATCTTTTTCTGCCTTCACTTCTAGATCTAATTCTTTCATTTTCTTTTCATGAATGTCTGTAAGTCGTCCTATAATTCGAATTACATAACCATCATTACCAGCAATACTTGTTAGAACAGCTCGATACCATCGATACTCTTCTCCCATTAGATTAGAACGAAATTCCATACTATCCTTTTTCGGAAATAATATGATATCTTCTAAAATTTCCTGATAATGAAGTCGATCTTCCGGATGAATGGTGGAAAATTCCGACTTTAAACGATAATCATTTAAGATACTATAGGTATGATTTCCATATAAATCAGAGCGTTTCAGAGTTAAAACATCTGTTTTTGCATTATAATCTATGATTTGTTCACCCTCTGATGCAGATAATATATCTTGATTAACTGCCTGAAGTTTTAATTCTTCTTCTACTGTTTTTCTCTCTGTCGCATCTATTATCACACAATTGATACGATTTACAGAACCATTTCTTGAAAACAAATTAGCACGCACCTGAAGCCAACGAATGTTTCCATCGGGGGTAACAGTACGAAATTCAACCTCAACTGGACCATCATCCTTAAGAACATCAATTAAGCCTTGTCTGAAATTTTTTAAATCCTCGGGTATAATTAAATCACGAAATCGTTTGATATATTTCATTCCAACCGTTCTGGAATATCCGAGCATACGAAAGAGTCCTTCATTTAAATAGATTGGAGTAAATATTTCTCCGTCTACATCAAATGTTGCAATTCCGGTAACTGTATTCTCTACCAATGCAAGTTTCGTTTCCATTTCAAAATTTTCAGACATAGTTAGCTCCAATCCGCCTTTTTATTGGCATCCAATCAAAGTAATATAATAAGCAACAGGTTGTTATTTTGATATTTTTTTTATGACATTATCTGAACTCTTAAAGATAGAATATTCTGCTACACATCCGCGAACAATAGACCCCGGATAAACCGATGAATCTTTCCCTATAACTGTTCCAGGATTCAAAACACTGTTACATCCAATTTCCACATTATCTCCTAAAAATGAGCCAACTTTCTTTTGATTTGTTTCAAGTATCTGTCCATCTTGCTTAATTTGAACAAGACTTTTATCGCTTTTCACATTTGAAGTTATGGAACCAGCCCCCATGTGTGATTTAAATCCAAGAATACTATCCCCCACATAATTATAATGAGGAACTTGTACTTGATTAAAAAGAACTACATTTTTCAATTCTGTAGAATTACCAACAACCACTTTTTTACCTATAATTACACTGCCCCTTATATAAGCGCAATGTCTAATTTCTGCTTCTTCATCAATAATCAATGGTCCATTTAAATGAGCAGAACTACTTATTTTTGCATTTCGTGCTATCCAGATATGTTCATCTTTTTGCTCATATAGTTTCGGGTCCAGGGTGTTTCCTAATTTGACGATATATTCCTTTAATGAGCTAAGCGCTTCCCATGGAAACTCAAACTTTTCAAGATAAGGTGCTGCTATTGTTTCCGATAGTGTAAATAATTCTTTTGTACGAATTTGCATTTTTAAATCCTCTATTTCTTATAATATTGAGATATTTCATTAAATCGAGGCAAAAATGCACTCTGATTTTTTAAGCCTTTTACATAATTCGTTCTTCTTGAAACAAACCCATCTAGCTTTTCCATATATTGTTCTTCCGTTATACTTCCTTCTGCCACCTGTTGTAATCCTTTTTCCCAACTTGCTGTTAACGTAGGGTTTAACAACTGATTCACCGAGTGATTCACTACTTCGTAAATTAATTCTCCTAATAGGGCCGGACTTATTATCTGGGTTTTCTTATTTAACTGCAAATAATTTATTGTAATTAATTTCTTAAGTATTTCTGCTCTTGTTGCACTGGTTCCAATTCCACTACCCTTTATCTGGCTTCGCAAATCTTCGTCCTCGATTAACTGCCCTGCATTTTCCATTGCTAAAATAATGGAACCCGAGTTATAACGGCTTGGAGGTTTTGTTTCTCCTTCTTTAATGGTACATTCTTCACAAAAGAAAACACTGTTTTTTTTCAGGTTACCGATTAATTCGATAAAAGATTGATCAACTGTTTCTATCTCATTTGAATCCGTATCTTTTTTGTCAACTTCCTCTGATTCATTCCTACTTTCCGTTTTATCAGCTTTTTGTTTTACAAAGGACAGTTTCGCTATTTTCAGATACCCTTCATCAATTAAAACTTTGAAATTCGAGTAAAATTTTTCAGTTTTCAAATCCATGGTTAACGCAACTTTTTGATAAACAGCTGCAGGGTAAAAAATACTCAAAAATCTTCTGACAATCATTTCATATACTTTTTGTGCCATAGGATTAAGTCTTGACAACTCATTTAGCCCTGAACCAGTTGGTATAATTGCATAATGATCTGTTATTTGTTTATCATTCACATATTTGGTTTTTTCTAAATTTTTATACATGGCTTTCTCTAATACTTCAACTGCATAAAGCCCACACAATGGATACGATTTAAGTCCACTAATATTTTTTGTAATCTCTTTACAGACAGCAGTGGAAAGAACTCTGGCATCTGTTCTTGGATAGGTTGTTAATTTTTTTTCATATAGTTCTTGAACAACTTTCAGACATTCGTCTGGACTAATTTTTAATAATCTAGAACATTCATTTTGTAGTTCCGCTAAATTATATAGTAACGGAGCATTTTTTTGTTCTTTCTTTTTTTCAATATGGGATAAAATTGCCTGTTTTTCATCTGACAAATACTGAACGCACTCTTCGGCTCGTTCTCTGGTTTGAAATCCGTTTTCCTTATATAAGTCTGGATGTTGAAAATATCTGGACTTTTCATGCACTTTCCATTCTCCAGGTATAGAAATATCCTGAAGTTTAAACAAACCCTGAATTTTATAAAAAGGAGTTTTTATAAAGTTACGTATTTCTCGTTCTCGATTCACAACCATTCCCAGAACACAGGTCATAACACGTCCAACACTAATAACCGTTCGTTCTGCCCTTAAAAATTCCTTGATTGAAAAAGCATATTTCAAAGTTAAAACTCTTGAAAAATTAATCCCCATTAAGTAATCTTCTTTTGCTCTTAAAAAAGCAGATTTACTTAAATTATCATAATACGATAAGTCTTTTGCTTCACGTATTCCCCTTAAAATTTCTTCTTCTGTTTGTGAATCAATCCAGACTCTTTTTCTATCTTTTCCTTTAGGCATAGCCATTTTTTCTACCAGACGATAAATATATTCCCCTTCACGCCCAGAGTCAGTACAAACATATATGGTTGTAACATCCTCACGATTTAACAGACCTTTCACAACATGAAACTGTTTTTTTACACCATCAATAATTTGATATTGATATTCAACTGGAATAAATGGAAGGGTTTCTAAGGTCCATTTTTTATATTTATCATCATATGCTTCCGGATAACTCATCGTTACTAGATGACCAACGCACCAGGTAATCACAGCATTTTCTGATTCCATATAACCATCTCTTTGGGTGGTTTTTAAATTCAGTGCTTTTGCAAATTCTTTGGCAACACTGGGTTTTTCTGCAATATATAAATTTTTCCCCATACACTCATTCTTTCTAAACTCATAAGTCTTTCAGTTCTACCAAACGAATTTGTTTTTTGATTTTTGATTCTAAATTTAACTTCTCATCAAATCTACCATGAGAAAATAAGTAAATGAAATCTGCATGCACCTTTGCCTGTTTCATACTATACAAAAGCCATTCATAATCTTCATATTCCATAATTGGTTTTTCAAAATTACAAATTCCGAGTAAAATTTTTCCAGTCTCATCTTCTGCTACAATATCAATAATTCCTGTTTTCCCAATCCATGCACCCACTTTTTTAGGCGAAAAGCTTCGCGGAAGTTTTTTCCCACTTTTGATATACTGTGTGCAAATCTTATGAAAATAAACACCTGTATATTTTTTTAAATCAGGTTCTAGATAACGATGGTAAAATTCTTCTTTGGACACTAAGTTCAAAGCACTTTGATGTGGAAATAAAAACCAAAAACTAAAGTGAAGAAAATGATCTGAAATCCGATAGATTCCTTTTTGTGCATTTTCATTTCCCTCAAGATCAAAGGAATGAACTTTCTCAATTAAATCAAGTTCCATTAAATTTTTCAAGTAGACACTGATTTTCGCTCTTGAAAATCCACTTTCCAAATAAATGTCATTTAATTTAGATTTTCCTGTTGCGAGAATCGATAGCAACGTTTGATATACTCCCTGTTCTCTAAGTTCCTCTCCCACCATTCTTTCTGCTTCTGAATACAGGAGACAACCAGGATTTAAGATATTCGACAAAATATTTTCTTTTAAAGAAAGGTTAATATCAAAATATGACCATAAACCAACTACTCCCCCAAGAATAGCAAACACTTTCATACAATCTTCTTTGGAGTAATTTGAAAAGTATTCTTTTAAATATTGAAATTCTAGTTCTTTTAATTTTAAAAAACCAGAAATTTCATAAGCTGCTTTTCCAATTTTTTTCACAAAATTATGTTCAATAAATCCAATTGCACTGGAGCACAAAATAATCATAACATTTTTTTTATTCCACTGTTCATGTAAAATCTGGATCAAATCATCAAAAAAAGAAGTTCCAGCTTTCACTAAAAAATGAAACTCATCTATAATAAAGACTTTTTTAACCGGATCATGTTCAATAAACTGACTGAAAATATCATAATATCGATTGATTTTTGTTGGAAAAGCATTTTCAAATTGAATTTCCTGACTCCATAAATGAATTTGTTCTTTTTCTGAACAGGCTCTTGCATGAAAATATACGGAGTTTTTACTTTCCACAAATTTTTTAAGCAATGAAGTTTTACCCATATGTTTTCTTCCATAAAGAACTACCATCTGACTTCCAGGCTTTTGGTAGTGATTTTCTAAATACTGCAGTTCATCTTTACGGCCTAAGAACATAAGCTACCCCACTTATCACTTGTTGTAAAATGATTTACATGTTATCTATAATGATTTTCTCTATATCTCCAGCTGACATTGGTTTTCCAAGAAGATAACCCTGTATACAGTCACATTGGATTTCTTTTAAATACTCGTATTGCTCTATCTTTTCCACACCTTCTGCAACAGTTTCAAAACCTAGTTTTTTAACCATCGAAATAATCGATTCCGTAATAATTCTTGAAGATTCATCAATCGAAAGTGTATCAATAAAAGTTTTATCTATTTTCAGTGTATCAATTGGCAAATCTTTTAAATAGGATAACGATGAAAACCCTGTTCCAAAATCATCTAAGGAAACTCGAAATCCATATTCTCTAAGTGCTCTCATTTTAAAAACAATATCATCAAAGTCATCAATCAAAACACTTTCTGTGATTTCAAGCTCTACAAAACAGGGCTCAACATCATATAATTTCGTCATTGTTAGAAGTTTGTTTACAAATTCTGATTTACGAAATTGTAACGCTGATATATTCAACGATAGAATCAACGGATAGTTATATTTTTTTCTCCAACTACAATAGGTTTTTAACCCTTCTTCTATTACCCAGCTGCCAATTGGTATAATTGTACCATTTTTTTCTGCAATTGGGATAAATACGGAAGGACTAATAAAACTATCATCTTGATCTTTCCACCTGATTAAGGCTTCAACACCTCGAAGTTTCTTGTTTTTTGTATCAAACTGTGGTTGATAATTTAAAAAGAAATTATTTTTTAGTAATGCATCTTTTAATTTATGCTCAATTTTAACTGTATATAAAAATTCTTTCAGAATTGGTTCGTCAAAGTATTGTATTCCATTTTTCCCATTTGCCTTTGCCTTAAACATAACGATTTCAGCATAATTAATTAACTCCATTGCATTATTTCCTGCTTCTGGAAATTCTGCAACACCTAGACAAACAGTGATAGATAAATCAATTTGTCCCGTTAAAGAAAAGGGCTTTTCCAGACGTTTTTGTAGTTCACGAAAAACACTGTCAGCACATTTATTGGCAGTGGGTTCATAAATTGCCATACAATAAATATCACTGTTAAAATGTGATAGGATAACATTATCAGTTTTAAAGTGTTCTAAATATTGACCAAATAGTTGAACAAGTTCATCTCCAACCAGTATTCCAAGACCATCATTTATTTTTCTAAAATCATCAATATCAATAAAAATAACACTTACAATTGCATTCTCTTTTTCCGCTTTACGAATCCATTCACTTAAGATTCTTACGAAATAGTTTCGATTATACAAACCAGTTAAGGAATCATAATAGGCCATATAGGCTAGTTCATCATTCTGCAATTTATACCTTGTTATATTTTTTAAGCGAATCAGTTTCTGTGCTGCTTCCTTTTTTTCATTCTGATAAATACTAGTTTCACATTCAACCCAGATTCCTTTATCAATCAGAAAAAAATCCTGACACTTGTTATCAAGATTTGTTTTTTCCAAATTAAATAACTCACGAACTTTTAATTTTTCTTCTTCTTTGATTGTATCATAAATCTGTTCTAAATCTTTTATGTTCTTAACGTCAAAAGAGAAAAAAGCCTTCCAATTTCCCAAAGTACGCAACTGCTTATTTACGAAATCGTAATACAGATAGGCACTAAAGGAATTATCAAATATTAAGCGGTATATCTTTTCATTAACGGTTAAATTTTCATTTAAAGCCGTTAACAAATCGATTTGGTATCGCATTTCATCCATCCTTTAGTTCCTCCTGCTAGCATTTTTATTTTTTGTCAATATAACCTTGTGCTTTTAATAACTCCGCACATAAAACTGCTCCACCGGCAGCACCACGCACTGTATTATGACTTAATCCCACAAATTTAAAATCATAAATACGATCTTCACGAAGACGACCAATTGAGATTCCCATACCATTTTCATATTCCACATCCAATTGAATTTGAGGTCTGTTATCATCACTTAAATATTGAATGAATTGTTTTGGAGCACTAGGAAGCTCTAATTCTTGCGGAACTCCTTTGAACTGTACTAATTTTTCTATTAATTGCTCTTTGGTTGGTTTCTTCTTAAACTTAATAAAGATAGCTGCTGTATGTCCATTTAATACAGGAACACGAATACATTGACAACTTATCGCAGGTTCTGTTGCTTTAACAATAACGCCATTCTCAACACTACCTAAAATTCTTAATGGTTCTTGTTCACTCTTTTCTTCTTCTCCGCCAATATAGGGAATGATATTTCCTACCATTTCTGGCCATTCTTCAAATGTCTTTCCAGCTCCAGAAATTGCCTGATAGGTTGTTGCAATCACTTCAAATGGTTCAAATTCACGCCATGCATAGAGTGCCGGAGCATAACTTTGAATAGAGCAATTAGGTTTTACTGCTACGAAACCTTTTTTGGTGTTCAGACGCTTCTTTTGTGCATCAATCACAGCACTATGTTCTGGATTAATTTCAGGGATAATCATAGGTACATCAGGCGTCCAACGATGTGCGCTGTTATTTGAAACAACTGGTGTTTCTGTTTTTGCATATGCATCTTCTATCTGTTTTATTTCTTCCTTTGTCATATCTACTGCTGAAAAAACAAAATCAACTTCTGATGCCACTTTTTCCACTTCATTAACATTCATTACAATCAGATTTTTAACAGCTTCTGGCATTGGTGTTACCATTTTCCAACGATTACCAACTGCTTCTGCATAAGTTCTTCCTGCAGATCTTTCACTGGCTGCAATGGTGGTCACCTCAAACCATGGATGATTATCCAAAAGTGCTATAAAACGTTGCCCAACCATTCCTGTTCCACCAAGAATTCCCACTTTTAACTTTTCACTCATTTTTTCATTCTCCTCATTATCTCTTTATTAAACCATATCTTTATTATAAAGGTCTTATAATAACAATGTTAATCTGCAAGGTACTCTTTGTGCATGCGAATAACCATTTCCATGGCTTCTTTTCCAGGTGCTCCTATGGTAGTTCTACGTTCTACACATGTTTTTAACGAAACAGCTTGATAAATATCTTCTTCAAAAACTACACTGATTTCCTTTAGTTCTGACAAGGTAAGTTCTTCTATGGATTTCTGTTTCTCTATACAGGTGAGTACCAGTTGTCCAATGACAGAATGTGCATCACGAAAAGCCATTCCTTTGTTTACCAGATAATCAGCAGCATCGGTTGCATTAGTAAATCCCATCATTGCACTTTTTTCCATCACCTGTTTATTGAATTTTATCGTTTGCAACATTCCTGTGAACAAAAGCACGCAATCTTTTGTGGTAGCAATCGCATCAAAAGTGCCTTCTTTATCTTCTTGCATATCTTTATTATAAGCTAGAGGTAATCCTTTCATAATTGTTAATAAGGAAAATAAAGAACCATATACACGGCCGGTTTTCCCTCTGACAAGTTCTGCAATGTCTGGATTTTTCTTTTGTGGCATAATACTACTTCCCGTCGAGAAAGCATCATCCAATTCAACAAAAGAATACTCATTAGAATTCCAAATAATGATTTCTTCACTAAATCTGCTTAAATGCATCATAATCGTTGATAATGCAGATAAAAATTCAATCACATAATCACGATCACTTACACCATCCATACTATTTAAAGTAGGTGCTATAAAACCCATTTTATTTGCAGTATATTCACGATCTAATGGATAAGTAGTGCCTGCAAGCGCACCGCTTCCAAGTGGACAATAATTCATTCTTTTATAAATATCACGAAGTCTTAGGCGATCTCTTTTAAACATTTCAAAATACGCTCCCAAATGATGGGAAAGTGTTACCGGTTGGGCTTTTTGTAAATGGGTAAAACCAGGCATATAGGTTTCTAAATGTTCTTCCATCAGGTTTAAAAGTGTTTCCAATAAGTCCTTAATAAGTCCATCTAAAAGCAATACTTCTTTACGTACAAAAAGACGCATATCAAGAGCAACTTGGTCATTACGACTTCTACCGGTATGTAGTTTTTTTCCTGGTTCACCTATTCTTTTGATTAAATTTGCTTCAACAAAGCTATGGATATCTTCATATTCATCTGTGATTTGCAATTCACCAGAAGATACATCCTTTAAAATGGACTTCAAGCCTTTTTCAATTGCTTCTTTATCTGTGTCTGTAATAATTCCTTGTTTACAAAGCATCGCACTATGTGCAAGGCTACCTTCAATATCTTGATAAAAGAGGGTTTTATCAAACTCAATAGAAGCATTAAACTGATATACTAATTTGTCGGTTTCCTTAGTAAATCGTCCACCCCAAAGTTGTGCCATATGTTATTCCTCCGATTTTTAAATCTGTATACGATAGTATCACAAAATCTTGCTTTATTCAACAAAACAAAAAATCTTCATCTTCTTCTTGTCAAAAAAGAAATGAGAGATTATAATTACTTTTGTTAGTTCAAATTGCTTCCGTGGCTCAGCTGGTAGAGCAACGCATTCGTAATGCGTAGATCAGGGGTTCGAATCCCCTCGGGAGCTTTTTTGATGTCTAAAATGGTGTTTTTACAGATACTGTCTGAAACACAATCCCCTCTTGATCAAATTTCTCTTTCACCTGTTCTAATAGTTCCCATTTCACTTGAAAATAATGTTCATTTAAAACAATAGCCCGCGCCACTATTTTTACTCCTGTTTGTTCTAATCCATCCAATACTACCATGCAATCTTCTTCTTTTATGATATATTCCTGAAGTTGCAAACACTCCAGTATAAGTTCCTTTGCTTTTTTAAAATCCGATTCATAGGTTATATAGAACACAAGATTCAATTTTCGTTGCAAAGATGTTGTATGATTAACCAAACTTGTATTTGCCAGTGTTCCATTTGGTAAAACTACTATTTTTTTATCCAAGGTTAATAATTTGGTATAAAATAATTGAATTTCTGTAACCGTCCCACTGTTTTTGTTGGTATCTTCAATAATATAGTCTCCTACTTTAAAAGGTTTTAGTAACAATATTAAAACTCCACCAGCAAAATTTGATAAACTTCCTTGTAAAGCCAGTCCTAAAGCAACACCAGCTGAGCCTAGCACTGCCACAATGCTGGCAGCATCAACTCCAAAATTGCTGGCTATCATAAAAATCAAAATCGTTGTAAGGATAACCTTCGATAAGGAATCTAAAAACTGCTGAACCCCAAGATCTGCATGAACTTTTACTAAGGATTTTTTGATAATTTTACGAATTAGACGTATAATCCAAATTCCAATTAAGAAAAATACAAAGGTGATAACAACGCGCAGACCAATATCAATGATTTTTTCATAAAACTGACTTGCATATAATTCCATGCTACTTTGGATTTGTTTTTTTTCAAACAATTGATTCAACCATTTCATAAGATACTTCCTTTTGATATTCTAATATAGTACAAGATAAAGGTGCTAAGCGAAGTTTAATTGAATAATTTCTGCCATCTTTTGGATTTTTTTTCGACATAAGCACACGTTTGTTGATTCTATTTTCTCCTCCAAAAAGTTCATGATCCGAATTTAATAATTCTTTATATTTACCTTCTTGTTCCACGCCTATTTCATATCTTTCATATAGTACATTTGCAAAATTTGCAATAAACAATAGCACTTCTCCAGATTCTGATTTACGCAAAAAAGAAATGGTGCATTGATTCTGATTCATTTCATTAATCCATTCAAAGCCTTCAATTATATAATCTGAGGTATATAGTGCTTTTTTACTACAATACAAATAGTTCCAAGCATTTAAATATGATATGAACTGTTTTGAAGTAATTTGATTCATTTGATACATATGTTTTTTTCCTGGATGAGAAAACATATATCCAATTGCCAATCGCCAATTTGCTTTTCTTTCTGCTTCTGATCCTGGAAAATACTCTAACATAGACTTTTCTGCATAAATCGACATCTCATGACTAAAGTTTAATATAAATCGATCACTATAATGGTATGTCATGCTTTGAGTCAATTCATTATGGTGGTAAGAGCGAAAATATGGATCAAAGGATAGGTAATGCATGATATCCTGTCGAAAAGATTCATTCCACTTATAGGTAAATCCAAGAGAATTTTTTGAGCCTCCAGTAACTTCTGGCCAATCCGTTGTATCTTCTGCAATCGTAATTACTCCTGGTACCTGCTTTTTAATAATTTGGTTTAAACGTCTTAAAAAATCGATTCCTTCCAGATTTTCTGGTCCACCATATATATTGGGTTGATATGCTCCATCCCCTTTTCCATAATTCAAATATAAAATTCCGCCTAATTCACCAATTCGAAGTCCATCCACATGGAACTCTTTTAGGAAAAACAAAGCGCTTGAAATAAGAAAATTACAAACTTCATTACTTTTATATTGGAATAATAATGTATGCAATGTTCCATGATACATATTTCTTATATCATGTTGTTCATAAAGGTGACTGCCATCAAATGCAGACAAACCCCAATTATCCTCTGGGAAAAAACCGGCAACCCAGTCAAAAATAACATAAATACCTGCAACATGAAGTTCATTCATTAAGTATTTTAAATCATCTGAATTTCCATATCTTGAGTTGATGCTAAAATACCCAATTGTTTCATAACCATAAGTATGTGTTTGAAAGGTTTCCATTAATGGAAGAAATTCCACATGTGTGTATCCCGTTTCTTTCACATAAGCAATCAAATCTTTTGCTACATCACGATAGGTTTGATAATCGTCTTTCCAAAAAGATGGAAGATAAAGTTCTAAAACACTGATCGGTTGTTCAACTGTTTGATTGATAGCTCTTTGCTTCATGAAATCTTGATCAGTCCAACCATAGGCCACATCGTTTTCCACTACACAAACCGGAAGTTCCTGAATTTTTATTGCTCTTGCATAGGGGTCGCCTTTCAGATAAACTAGGCCACTTTTTAATTTCAATTCAAACAAATATGTGGTGCCCGCCTTTAATTCTGGAATAAATATCTCATAGATGTGCGAGTCTTCTATTTTTGTCATCGGATGAATTCTTCCATCGAACTGATTAAATTCTCCCACAACAGAAACACGCATCGCTTCTTTAGTATATAGACGAAAACGCACGCCTTTTACATGATTGCATGTTATTTCTTTAGCACCTAATAATTCATGTGCTTCTGTATGAACGCCTTCATGAAACCGTTGAATTTCTTTTTTTTGCATGGTTGGAAAAAATTGATATGGATCTAAGGATCGTATCGACTTATCTCCAATTTTATAGTTTAAATAATATAGTCCAATTTTTTTAAGCGGTAACAT
>CANRGO010000066.1 GCA_947630125.1 uncultured Lachnospiraceae bacterium
TACCACTAGAACCGTCCCCCTGGTCTGACTGAGAACCGTCCCCCTGGTCTGACTGAACCGCCCCCCTGGTCTGACTGAACCGTCCCCCTGGTCTAAGAACCGCCCCTGGTCCACTGTTTTATCCCTTGACGCTACCCAAAACAACTCCCTGAACAATGTGTTTCGATAAAATCAAATATACCACAATTACAGGAAAAATAGAAAAGGCTATCATCATATAAACTTGTCCCATATCGAACTTTAAGAAATCTGCACCTCTTAATTGTGCAATCAAAATAGGCAAAGTTTTCTTTTCATTATCGTGTAGCACAAGTGCTGGTGTAAAATAATTATTCCAGCTTCCCACAAAAGAAAAAATCATCTGTACTGCGATTGCTGGTTTCATAAGTGGAAGAACGATTCTATTCATAGTATAAAACTCTTTTGCACCATCGATTCTCGCAGCTTCCACAATTGATAAGGGAAGTGAACTTTCCATATATTGTTTAATATAGAAAAATGTTACCGGAGATGCTATGGCTGGTACAATCAGTGGAATCGCCGAATTATCAAGTCCCAACTTATTAATAAGCTGAATAAATCCTAACGCATTAACCTGTGTAGGAATCATCATTATCATTAAGATAAAACTAAACATAAACGCTTTTAACTTAAAATCATACACATGTATTGCATAAGCTGTCATGGCTGAAAAATAGGTACAGAGAACAGCCGAACATGTTGAAATAAAAAGTGAATTTAACATACCTCTCCAAATCGGCAGAGAACCTGTCAGAACATTTTGAAGATTTTGAAACAAAAAAGTACTTGGTAATGCGGTAAAACCTTTTGTTAATTCGGAATGTGATCTTGTTGCATTAATAAACAAGATATAAAACCAAAATAGGCAAAAAAATGACACGATTGATAATACCGTATAAGCCAGCAGTCTACGATATCCTAATTTCATACCACCTATTTTTTTCATCGTTTGTTTTCTCATGCGCCAGCCTCCTGATTCTTTTTGGTTGTCATTTTAAACACCAACAAACTTAACAACGCGGTAATTACAAATAAAAGAACAGAAATCGAACCACCAAGTCCAAAATTTTTACTGTATAAATGCTTATTTAAAAACATAATGAGTGTCATGCTGGAACGTACTGGATTTCCAGAACCGTTGGTAAGAATCTGCGGAACATCAAACATCTGAATTCCACCAATTAATGACGTGATTAATGTATAAACCAAAATAGGACGTATTAGTGGTAGCGTTATGCGATAAAACACCTGATGTGACGTGGCACCATCAACCTGCGCAGACTCAAAGAGAGCTGGATCGATTCCCATCATACCTGCCATCAGTAAAATGGTGGTATTCCCAAACCACATAATCAGATTCATACTACCCACCAATGTTCTCGTACTCACAACATTGGATAAAAATTTATAGGGTTCTTCAAAAATTCCTGCCTGAATCAAAAGGTTATTTACTGGACCTCCATCTGAAAATAGGGTGAAAAACAACATCGAAAAAGCAGATGCCATAATCAGATTTGGTAGATAGATGACTGTTTTAAAAAACCGTTGTCCCTTTAATCTAAGACTAGGATCTGAAAACCATGCACCTAAAAGTAAAGATAATAATATCTGTGGAATAAATCCTATGATCCACATAATAAAAGTATTCTGGGTATAGGTCCAGATATCTTCATTTGCCAATATTGTTTTATAGTTTTCGATTCCTACAAAATTGGGTCCGATTTTTGTTAAACCGGACTGATATAATTCAAAAAAGCTATTATAAATTGTAGTTGCAAGGGGAATAAATTGAAAAATTAAATATACAACAACAAAGGGGATTAAAAATATATATCCCCAGCGATTGTATCGTACCACTCTGGCTGTTTTCTTTTTTATCATTACAATCTCCTTTGGCACAGTCTTATGGAAAAGACTGTGCCAGTCATTGTTTACTTAATTTTTAGTAGGTTAATTCAGGATATTTTTCAGTTACTGCTGTATAGAATAATGCAAGTGCTTCATCTAATGTAGCATTTCCTTCAAAATAGTTTGTCATAGCAGTCTGGAATTCTGCATTACATCCAGAGTCATAGCTTGAAACATTACTTAAATCAATGCTTTCTACTCCTGCACAATACATTGCCAAAGGATTCTGTCCACCTAAAATCTGGCTGCTATAAGTTGTATCCTGTGCCATCTGATCCATAACTGTTTTATTATTTACAAAATCATTATCCTTTTTCACAATGTCCATCATGATATCATCATTTGTTGTTAACTGAAGAATAATGTCTTTTACAAGGCTACTATTATCTGTTCCAGTTGCTGCACAGATCCATGTACCACCCCAAAAGAATCCCTGTGGTCCTTTTGTTGCTGCCCATTTTCCCTGATTTGCAATACTTCCTTCCACATCAGCTGCCATACAGAAATTGATTAACCAAGCTGGTCCAAAATATGCAAATACTTTTCCTTCTGGATAAAAACCTTTGCTCCAGTCATCACTCCACATACCATGTACACCAGTTTCACCAGCATCATACATTTTCTTAGAATCATCTACCCATTTCATAATGTTTTGATCAATGTTAATTTTTCCATCAACAACCCATTTTGAAGTTACATTGTTTGAATAAACGCGGTATGAATCCATAACAGAAGAAGTCATATTATAACCAGCTTCTTTCATTTTTCCTGCTGTTTCCACGAATTTATCCCAGTCAGCCACATATTCCTGAATAGCTGCTTCATCATCTGTTCCAAAAACTTCAGTTGCTACTTCACGGTTATAAAATATAACTCCAGGAGTACCCTGCCATGAAACACCTTTTAAAACACCATTTGAATCTGTTACTACATCTTTTGTATACTGATATTGTTTTGCAAGATCTTCTTCCGTAATTCCAAGTTCATCTATTGACATGGTGTATTCTGTATCAACATATTTTAAAGCATAATCTGCTTCAATTAAAAAAATGTCAATTTTATTGTCAGCAGTTTCATCAGCCTGTTGCATTAATTTATTGTCCAGATTATTTTGGTATGCATTATCATCACTTGGTGTGATATTCCATACAATAGAAACATCTCCAATTTTGCCATGAGTTGCATCAACCTCTTCATAGTTTGGATAATGATCTTTTAATCTGCTCTTAAACTCTTCATTCCAACAGTAAATATTTAAAACTTTTCCTTCTTCTGAAGCAGTTTCCACCACTTCTTCTGTTTCAGTGGTTTCACTTACAACCTGATCACCTTCACTTGTTTGCTCTCCAGTTGTCTTTGCATCTGCGCAACCCATGAGCAGTACAGAGACCATGCTTACTGTAAGCAATAACGAAATCATTTTCTTCTTCATACTAAACCTCCCAATTTCTTATGTTTTTTAAATCTGTACTGTCATTATAGCTAGAGAAACTGTTCAATAATATTAGATTCATTGACAAAATATCATAATCATGTTACGTTTTGTTAAGTTCATCTCACCGCAAAACGCAGCTGTAAAAAAGTAATTGGAGGTTCTTTTTATGGATTTAAATAAAGAATGGCATCGGTCTGAATTTATGAGTCATGAAGGCACAGCTTCCCATAGAATTATCGAAACTGAATTTACATTCTATGATGCTATCGCCAATGGAAATGTGGAATACGTCATAGAAAATTGCAGAGAAAATACCTTTACCAATCCGGAAGGTATGGGAAAGTTGTCGGATCATGCTCTTCAAAATATCCGTTATCACTTTGTAATTACCACCGCTATGATAACAAGATACTGTGTTCACGGTGGTATGGAACAGGAAAAAGCCTATACACTCAGTGACTTTTACATTAATAAAATGGATAAATGCAATTCTATTCGTGAAATTTCTCTTTTGCACGGTGTTATGTGTCAGGATTTTTGTAAAAAAATGGAACAAATCAGAAAACAACAGGTAATCTCCAAACCCATCGTATTGTGTATCGATTATATCTATAGTCACATTCATTACCGCATTACCATAAAGGAACTTGCCGAATATCTGGGTATTTCTGAAAGTTATCTATCCAAACTTTTTCACCGAGAGGTTGGCATCCCTTTAAGCCAGTACATTCTAAATTTAAAAATAGAAAAGGCAAAAAATCTTCTTCAGTTTTCAAGCTATAGCATCGTTGATATTGCCAACTATCTATCTTTTTCTTCCCAAAGTCACTTTATACAGGTGTTCCAAAAATCAACAGGAAACACCCCACATAAATATCGCACCCAGTATTTTCGAAACAATTGGGAAGGTATTTCCATAAAAAAAGAGCCACTCATATAAAAAGTGGACTCTTTTATTCCTATAACATGTATTGAATCTCATTCACCTGTTTTAATTCCTCATTTAAAAAATAAGGTTCCTTCAAACAAGTTCCATTTAAGGTAATTTTACTGCAACCAGTTTCTTTACCTTCTGGATTTAGTATAGTAATACGAAGTTCTTTTCCTCTAAAATACTTTGTAATTTTAAGTTCTTTCCATTCTTTTGGAATAGCAGGTTCTAATCTGAGACCTTTAAAATCAGGTCTCATTCCTAAAATCCCCTCAACACAGCCAACCATCATGGTAGATGCAGTCCCTGTTAACCAGTGAACCTGAGAACGCCCAAACATAGGACTATCCTTACCTTCTGTAAACTGGCCATAGCAGTATGGCTCTAATTTTCTCACTTCTGCCTGATTATTTTGAGCAGCTGGTGCATGTTCCATGAAATAAGTAAACGCACGATTTCCATGTCCATGTAATGCTTCAGCTAAAATAGCCCAACCCTGCGTCTGAGAAAAAATACTTGCATTTTCTTTGGTTCCTGGATTATAAATAACCGCAAGCGCTCCATCAAAGGCATCCTTATGATAAGGAGGATACATAAGCATCGTGCCATACTCTGTATTAAGCTCTTCATATACTTTTTGCAATGCCATTTCTGACTGATCTAAAGATGCACATCCACTTATCACACTCCAACTCTGTGGATTCAGCCATAAGTTTGCTTCTTTATCACTTCTTTTCCCGATGATAACACCTTCATCTGTATAGCCTCTGATAAAACGATCCCTATCCCAACAAATTGTTTGTAATATTTTTCCCAATTTTGCCTGTTGAAAATCAATGGTATCACGGTATTTCAAATCACCTTTATATTCTGCCATTTCTTTTATGATCGTCATTGCGTAATAAAGTTGAAAAGCCACAAAGGTAGACTCTCCTTTTTCTCCCAATCTAAGGCAATCATTCCAGTCAGCATGAAGACCCACTGGCATTCCATGTTCTCCAAGATGATTCATAGAAAACTCAATCGCCCGTTGTAAATGTTCGTATACCGTTGCTTCTTCTTTATCTGCAAAAGGAATTATTTCTTCCAAAAAATCTGTATTTCCAGTTTCAGCTATATATTTATAGACTGTGGGAAACAACCAAAGAGCATCATCTGCTCGGTAAGAAGGATGACCCGTTTCCAATCCATAGGAAGCATCCTCGGGAGTGTTTTCAAAACCTGGTCTATGGTTAAATTTCACCAATGGTAAACCTGCCCCATGATGTACCTGTGCCGAAAGCATAAAACGAATTTTTTCCAATGCCATCTCCGGAGCTAAGTGAATCACACCCTGAATATCCTGTACTGTATCTCGATATCCATAGCCATTCCGAAGTCCACAATAGGTAAACGATGCTGCTCTGGACCATATGACGGTCATAAAGCAATTGTATGCATTCCAGGTATTGATCATGGTGTTAAATTCTTCAGAAGGAGTTTGTACTTGAAATCGACTTAATTTTTGATTCCAATATGTCTCCAGTTCTTCTAATTCCTTTAAAAGCATAGATTTTGGATTATCATACTTTGATAGAATGCAACCTGCTTCTGTATCTGTATGCATACCTAAGATAAAACTTATGGATATTTCCTCTCCGGGTTCCAAGGAAAGAATAGTAGACAGAGCACCACAACCATTTCCATTATAATGCAGCTGATTTTTCAGATTCCCTTCCGTAACACCTATGGGATTATGATAACCATGATAAGCTCCTAAAAAGGATTCTTTGGAACCACAATAAGAATCTACCCTTGCACCAGTCAGACCAAAAAAACGTTGGATAACTGTTTTTTCATCGATATATCTTCCTTCTTCTATTGCATCTAAGTTTGCATGAATTTTCTGCAAAATCCGATTTTCATGAAATTCTGTTTGCGTGATAAATTGTGAATACTGGAGATTTACCTGATCCATCTCATAGTTGTTACTATTGGTAAATTCGGCATATCCTGTTACAGTTAATTCACGTTTCAACTTGGACCTGTTAGTAAGAGTCAAGTTCCATATTTCATAAGTCTGATCGAGTGGCACATAATAAGTGGCCTCTGAGTGAATCTGATCATAGTCTGCCAACATTTTTGTATAAGAAAGACCATGTCGACATTCACTTTGATAGCTTGCTAAGTCTTTGCCTACCGGTTGCCAAGACGCGGACCAAAAATCTTTACTCTGGTTATCTCTGATATACAGATACCTGCCTGGCTGATCAAACTGATTAAACACATAGCGTAAAATTCTGCCACTGGCACCAGATTTCGCAAAACTGTAGCCGCCTGCCTGGTTTGAAATAATGGCTCCATATTCTGGGGAACCAAGGTAATTCACCCAAGGTGCTGGTGTATCAGGTTTTGTAATCACATATTCTCTTTTTTCATCATCAAAATATCCAAATTTCATACTAACTCCTAACCTAACTTTATTTCAATCATCTGCTTTTTGGCAGTTGACTCCACCAATAAATGGCGGCTAATCATACAATTTTTCCCAGGATTTATTGGATACTCTGTTTGATTAAATTGAACTGTTTGGATTTGATACTCTCCAAAATCCAACAGCCTTTCATTTTGATACTGTATACAGATTTTTTTTTGTGCAAACAGGAGCTCAATCGAAGCAAAACCATTGGAATCAAACTGCTCTTTCACAAGTTTAGGTTCTAGAAGCAAATCGCCAAAGCAACCTTTTACCCCAAAAACCTCCGTGATCATAGTCAAAAGATACCAGCTGGCAGCACCTGTAAGATATTGGTACATACCTCGCCCCTTTGCGTCAAAATATTCTGGAATACCAGGAAACATTTTACTGGTTTCAAAGTTAAGCGCTGTATCGGCTAGTGTCTGAAGTGCAAGAAATCCTTCTTTGACAAAACCTCTTTGATACAATGCATTTGCAAACATAACGGTCATATGAGAGAATACCGCTCCATTTTCTTTTGTCCCATAGGCAAAGCCAAACATTCTTCCAAGATCATATTTTTCTTCCTTAAAATCTGTATTGATCCGAAATCCGCCTGCTTCCTTTACAAAAAGATGTTTCATGGCAGCATTAAAGATAGAAGGCACTTGTTTTTCAGTCGCCACCTGACTCATAATGGAAAAAACCTGCCCGGTTAAAATCATACGAACCTGGTTTTGAACAATCCCTTCCACCGCCTGGCCATGATTATCATAATAACCATTAAACCAACCGCAGTGATCAGATTCCTGTTTCCATTCCGTTTGACGAATGTGGGTTTTTATCCAGTTAGCTTTGGACTCCAGATTATTTGAAAGTTCCTCTAAGTCCATCTCATAATAGTTTCCGCTGACACTGCGACTACAACTATCTGTAAATTCTTTCAAACAATTTATTTTTTCTGAAATACTATCATATTGATCTTCTGAAAAATCCAATAAAAGTTTTATTTCATCTAATAATTTTACTGTTTTTTGTCCTGTTTTTTGCTTTAGATCTCTGACATAAGTTGCAAGTTCCTGGAAATTTCCTGCATATGCACTGGTAAAAGCAACACTTTCTCCTCTCTCTTCCGCCATATCCAACGCATCATTCCAGTCAGCACCTCGAATTCTCATATGGTTATGTTCACCCACTTCAAAAAAAGCACACATATTTTGTACCAGCAAATGTT
The DNA here is from genome assembly GCA_947630125.1 of uncultured Lachnospiraceae bacterium. GTDB lineage: Bacteria > Bacillota > Clostridia > Lachnospirales > Lachnospiraceae > CANRGO01. The sequence continues at coordinate 7,967 of CANRGO010000066.1, forward strand.
CCAATACGGTTCCTGTCACAATCTTTCCAGATACATCTTTTTGCAGGGAACCTTCTTTTGCATCCCAAACTTCATCAACTTTTGTTCCTCTGGCTATCTGTTTATCCTTAAAATACGGAATTTGTTGGTTAAGCAATTCAAGGTCACCGGTTTGATCTATATACAAACAGGTGGTTTTCCAAGGCCAGACTCCATGATCCATCCAGACTCTGGTTATATTATTCCGATCCGCAATAAATTCACCCTGCTTTTCTCCGATAATGGTAGCATTCGTTCCATCTAGACGCACCCCAGCAAAATTATCCAAAATCATGGAACGAACTCCAGATGGATTCATCATCAAAAGAGCTAAGCAATCCTGCCATAAATCACGCCATCCTCTTCCACCTTTTCCATAATCATGATAGGGCAAAAAGGAACAACCATAGATTCTTCTTAAAAATGGTTGAAATCCAACCCATCTCATATAGGCATCAAAATTTTTATCACCTGTCTGAAACCATACATTTACCTGATTTTGCCAATAAATATCTGTTTCAAGATGACTTTTGTAAACTTTTTCTGAAGTATCAAATTTTTGAAGCAGTCTCTGAATGTGACTTTCCTCTTCTGTGGCTCCTATGAGAATGGTAAACTCCACAGACTGTCCCGCCTCTAGTTCCAGTTCTTCAAATCGAAGCCCACCAATTGCTTCCAAACCTTCTATCTGTGTATCCTTTAAAATGCCATGATCATTTCTTAAAATAGCTTCCGGGGAAGTATAACTACCACCTTCTCCTAAAAAGGAATCAACAGTTGGGAAAAATGAAACAGGAGCTTTTCCGCTTCCAGTAACTCCACAAACAAAATAGGTGAGTTTATTTTTATGATGTCCCCGCTCGTCAAAAGACAGAGTTGGACGAAGTAAAACTCCAAACTCTGTGGTGTGAATTCTATTTAAAAGCGAAGTTACATGTCTATGATCTCTTAAATTATCTGCACTTCTTCCATATAAAGGAATGGCTGCTGTTGGGACAATTTGGCATTTTTTTATCCCGATATTCGTAATTTTTACATGCATGATTTCAACATTTTCATCATAAGGAACAAAAGAAAGGATAATAGATTCCAGTTGATTATCTTTGGATGTTCTGCATAGTTTCTGCCACATAAATCCAGCTGTCAGTTCTGTTTTTTCTGCATCTAAGGTCAGACGCAGGCCTTCATTTTCTGCAGACTGACCAGTTGCAGACCAGGCAATTGCCTGGTCTATCAAACACCAAAAGTTTCTACTGGCACGATTATTATGTAAGTTTTCAATGCTGACTGGTTCCATGAGAAAGGCATTTTGATTGAGTTTGCTGTCTCCACCTAACAATGGAGTCACCACACTTTTTATACCTTGTTCACTGGCAATTGGGAAAAAAAGACTTTTATACCGGTCTGCTTGTTCCATTTTAAAATCTGCTTTATGATTACAAAATTCTATTTTACTCATTCTATTCTCCACTTACTTCTTCTAAAACAATATTATCAATAATTACCGTATGGGCTTTGTCGATTTGAGTTCCATCCACTGCACCCATAGAAATGGTCCAGATTGTTTTTAGATCCGTCTCATAAGTCATTTCAAATTCATGCCTAAAGGTCTGATATTGACTATTAAGATCAACTATTTGAGACCCTGAATAGGCTGTCCAGTCGTTATCCACAGAGCCATCTTTTTGTAGGGCAAACATAATCTTTCGGTTCATGGTAGCCTTAGCATCGAAGGTGATTCGATATGTTGCTCCTTGTTTCAGTTTGATATTATTTTGTTTCAATTGAATTTTCCAGTCAGCATCTCCAGTATTTTTTACATCAATACAGATTGCTTTGTCTTCATTTAATTCATCAATAACATAGCTTACATCGCTAGATGTATATGCGTATAAATCATAGCCGGTGATACCACTGGAAAAGTCACCATTCAAAAGAAGGCTATCTTCTATAATTCTTACGTCATCTAAATAATAGGTTCCATTTTCTTCAAATAGAAACTTCAGGTCTTTTTCTGATATTTCTTTTTCTGTATGAAAAGGAATTGTGATGCTATTTTGGGTTGTGGTTGCCTGATACATAAACTCAAGGCCAGCAACCTTAACTATCAAGTCTTTTTCTGTATCTGCATAGGTAGAAAAAGTAAGGATGTACTGTTTATTTGCCGATAATCCTAAGGCCTTTTGTTCTACTAACACTGGTTCAGAATTCTGTATTTTTAATTCTCTTTGATTATTTTCATTGGTTACAAGAACTGAATCTTCGTCCTTTTGTTTTGTAATAGTCCAAGACTCCATTCTGTCAACGCCTTCTTGAAATTCCCCATTGTATACATGATTTCCGTCTGGAAGGATTGTTTTTTCTTTATTTTCTGAATCCTCAGTTCCAATAATTTCCAAACGAACATTGCTTATATAGATATCCTCTTTGGATCCTTGATTTCCCATGTTAAACTCAACTCTACCATTCACATCGCTGGTATCTGACATGGTAAATTCATAGCTATAGCTTTGTACCTGGGTGCTTAAGTCGACACTCGTGTCCGCCAGATATCTAATATATCCCTTGTCTGGCGCAGTAATGTTGGTTATCATTTTCCGCTCTCCACTGGCATATGCATCAAAGGAAAGTCGATAGGTAGAACCTTGTATCATAGGCATTCCAGGCTGCACTAACTGTATGCTGTACTCTAGATCTCCTTCATTTTCCGTCTGGATATGTAAAAATCCATCCGCAGTTTCAGCCGTACCAACCCCTGTTCCTGCCTGTAAAAATTGCCAGTTTTTCCCATTTGGAAGGTTTTCATCCTGCTCCAAATTTCCATTCAATACATAATTACCTGATTCGTCTGGATTTCCAAAAGTCAGAACCTCCACTGGTTTTTCTACATTTTCATCATAACTTTCTTTTTGATATACTTTTACATAATCCACCAATAGTCTCGCATTTTCTCCAAATACATCATTTTCACCAGGATTTCCAGGCCAATTACCTCCTACTGCCAGGTTTAAAATCAGATAAAATGGTTGATCGTAAGGAGCTGGATAGGTGACGGTTCCAAAGCCGCTTTTTTTCGTAAACCAGTCATTTTCTGTATGATATAATTCTCCATCCACATAAAAACGAATTTCACCAGGTTCCCATTCACAGGCAAAGACATGATATTCACTAGAGAAATCTCCTGCTTCAAGAATATAACTACCTTGACTAAAAGTATGAGGTTCTCCAAAATGTAAAGTTCCATGGGTCTCACTGGTTGCATCTCCAAGTACTTCCATAATGTCAATTTCTCCACATTTTGGCCATTGTCCGTACAAATTTTCATTGGTAGGCATCATCCAAAATGCTGGTAAAAATCCTTTTCCATTTGGCACTTTGGCACGAGCTTCAAAACGTCCATATTTGTAATCATGTTTATCTTTTGTATTGATACGACCAGAGGTATAGGATACTTCTGTGCCTTCTGTATGTTTGATCGCCTGAATGATTAATTCTCCATCCTTAACATATATGTTTTCTGGGCTGTCCACATAAGACTGCAATTCATTATTTACCCAGCCCGGTTCATGATACTCATAATTCCAGCTGTTCAAATCCAGAGTATCGCCTTCGAAGTGATCCTCCCAAATTAATTTATATCCCTTCATTTCTAGTTCCTCTTGCGTTTCTTTTTCTATTACTTTATTTTCATTTTCTAAATCATTAACCATAGTATTTGATTCTTGCTTCACTTCTGTTTCGTTCATTTGGTTTTCGTTCTGATTTTGATTTTTATTTTTGTTTTTGATGAAATTAAAAATCACAAAAACAAGTACAAAAAGAATTAGTAAACCAGTTATTGCAAGGCCTAGTTGTCTTAACTTTTTTGGATTACCTTTTTTTAAACTCATATAACTACCTCCCCAATTATGTTGTAACGTAAGATTAACAAAGTTGTTTTCTGGATTATATTATTTTCATGAACTAAATGTTATTTTGATGAATAAAAAGACCAGGGGGACGGTTCTCAGCATACCAGGGGGACGGTTCTAGTGGTATGCTTGAACCGTCCCCCTGGTCTATCTTGCTCTCGTCTGCCCTTTTAGTTATAGTCCTGCAGTTGTTTTCGATTATTGAAATAATATAATAATGCTGTTACCGAAAAAACCAACAAACATATAATTGCTCTTCCATACTGGATGAAGTCCACAGGTAAAAATACAAAGGGAAGTGCAACCAATATTGATAAAAGCATCCCAGCAAAACCTCCTAGCATAGAGCTGGCGCTTTGTTTTACTACATATTCTTCTTTTTCCCAATTCAAGTTACAAAATACTAAATTAACAGAAATCCCAATAACACAGGCAAATAAAATAAGCGCTGTTGGAATCAAAATCAACCATAACAAGTCTAGAAGTGTTGGTTTTGTTGCTATAATAAGCAATATTTCTGAAACAAGAAAAAATGGTGCAATCAAACTTAAATTCATCAAAATTTTACTGTCTAAAATGGCTTTCGTACTAACAGGAAGACTTTTAATAATCCAAAATTGCTTTCCTTCCATAGAAATAGAAGTACAAGTGGTTGTCATAATCGTAAATACGCCTGCCAGAACAAAGGGCAAAAAGTCTTTCACAGCAAAGGGAATCTGAATGGAATTTTGTACTTTTTCTATTCCAACAACCAGAATTGCTGCTGAGAGTAGTGTTCCCATAATTGGCCCGATAATGGTATTTGTTACATAAATACTAGAAGCAAAATAACGCTTTAATTCTCTTGTATATAAGGTCCCCAGTACCGATTTCCCTTTTAAAGTTTGCATTTTGTAATTATGCTTTGCAGATGTTTCAAATAATCTGCTGCAAATTCCATGAAAATATTTTGTGATAAAAAAGAGCATTCCACTAAAAACGCTACCCGAAACAACAAGATACAAGAGTAAACCTAGCATGCCATTTCCAATAATTGCATCTCCAAGCCAGACAGCAGGTGGATAACTATTTCCAATCAGTTCTTTTACCATAGCAGCGAGATTTTTTAGCATTTCCTCCGAAATCCCACCTTCAAACTGTTCCATGCTGAAAGAACCTACCAATAGTATAAGAATAAATCCCAATGTCAGTATTGTCTGAGTCATTGTTTTATGACGCATACGCGCAGAAATTCCAGTAATTACTGCTCCAATAATTGTGGAAGCCACCAATGGCAGTAAAGGCACAACAATTATTACTAGCAAACTAAGTAAATATGCCGTAAATCCAGGCTTTATAAAAAAACCATACACGGCAATTCCTGGAAACATTACCACGAGTGCCAATACCAAATCTTCTACGTACATTCGAATAAATCTACTAACTACAATACTTCCCTGACTAATGGGTAGAGAACTTAGACTGTCATAATTTTTTGCAGAAAAAATCATACTACCTGCCTTAAAAATACCAAATGCAAATAAAAGCAAGCTGGCAATCATAATTAAATAAGCTGGAATAATATCCGCCATATTTAGCCGTATCAAACCATAAGAAAGACCACCAACGTAAAAAAACAACATACATAATAATAACAACCAGACGAATCCAAGCATTGTATAACGGTTTTTCGCTTTCTTATCTTTGGTATAGCGAAAAATGTTAATCCCATATATATTTGTTAGTTCCAGTCGTATTAAACTATTCCTTTGTTTGACCATTGACTGCCACCTCCATAAAAATGGATTCTAAGGACTCCCCGTTTTTTACAACTTCTTTCATATCACCAGATACCACAAGAGAACCTTCTTTGATAATTGCAACTTTGTTACACAGTTTTTCTGCCACTTCTAATACATGAGTGGAAAAAAAGACTGCCCCACCTTTTTCACAGATTTCTTTCATCATTGTTTTTAGAGTAACTGCTGCTTTTGGATCAAGTCCAACAAATGGTTCATCTAATATTAATAACTTAGGCTCATGAATTAAGGCTGATATAATTGCAAGTTTTTGCTTCATACCATGAGAATAAGAAGAAATCAAATCACCTAGGGAAGCTGTTATTTCAAACGCATCTGCATACGTTTGAATTTTTTCTTGTCGAATTTGTGCGGAGACCTCAAAAATATCTGCAATAAAATTCAAATACTGAATTCCAGTCAAATACTCATATAAATCTGGATTATCAGGAATATACGCAAAAGACTTTTTACAAGCAATGGGATTTTCTTTCATAGATATACCATGAACCTTGATTTCTCCTGCTTCAAAATCATGGATTCCTGCTACTGCTTTTAATGTTGTAGTTTTACCTGCCCCATTATGTCCAATAAATGCATATAAATCACCTGGTGCAACATACAGACTTAAATCGGTAACCCCTTTTTTACTACCCTTATAGTGTTTTGTAAGATGTTCAATTTGTAACATTTTTTTCCTCCTCCCAATAACTTTCGATGCAGAACCCATGGTGTCCGCACTGTGTACAATGAAGTTTTCGTGTTTTTGGTGTGTGTCTTGCAAAAAATGCCTCTTTAAATCCAGGGCGAAACAACGTATGACACTCCGGACATAAGTAAATGGTATGTTTAAAATAATACGTTGAAATTAAGACACCCAAAACTATCGCTATCATAATTCCTATAATAAAGGGCCACCATACCCCTTTTAAAATCCAAATCATGAGTGTCGCAATCTCAATAGCCTCCATCAAAAAACCTACCATTAATAAATGCATATGCATACGACGAAGTTTCTTCTTATATTTCATAATATACGCTATGTCGTTGAAAGATTCTACCGTAAAATGATTCAGGTTTTTCAGTTCACTCTGTAAGTCGTTTAGCAACAAAAGACGTTCCTGCCTCTCAGAAATCTCCTCAGTCAAGACCTTTTCCTGCTCCTCAAGTAACATCGAAATGACTTTTTCTGGATGTTCTTCTAAAAGCAGACGCCCAATGGTATCAATGGATAATCCAAGGTTACGTAAAAAACAAATTAGTTTCATACGTTTTAAATCATCTTCGGAATAAAGTCGTCGTCCTCCCTCTGAAAATTCACTTGGTACCAAAATATTTCTTGAATCATAATACTGTACAGTTCTTACGGTTATCCCACAAAGTTTTGCGAGTTCACCGGTTGTGTATTTTGACACAGCTTTCACCTCCTAACAGGCTTATATTACTTCATTACGTTACGTCACAAGCAATACCTGACGTAAGGTTATTTTTTCAGGGGGGCGGTTCTTGTAGACCAGGGGGACGGTTCTTGTGGTACAATCGGAGATTGTACCACAAGAACCGTC
>CANRGO010000067.1 GCA_947630125.1 uncultured Lachnospiraceae bacterium
CATCAATATGCTCAATTCCTACCGACAGGCGAATCAGATCTGGTGAAATTCCCGATTCTGCAAGCTGACTATTACTCAGCTGCCTGTGGGTATGACTTGCTGGCTGAAGCAGGCAGGTTTTACTATCTGCTACATGAGTGGCTATGGAAATCAATTCTAATTGATCCATAAATCTCACTGCCGCTTCTGTTCCACCCTTAACAGCAAAAGCTAACACTCCACAGGATCCCTTTGGAAAGTATTTACTTGCCAGTTCAAAACTCTTACTGCTTTCCAGTTCTGGATACGATATCCAGGCAATTTTTTCATGGTTTTCTAAAAATCTTGCAATTTGCAAGGCATTTTCTGCATGTCGATCCATACGAAGTGCCAGTGTTTCCAAGCCAAGATTTACATAGAATGCATTTTGTGGTGATTGGATTGCTCCAAAATCTCTCATAAGCTGAGCCGTTGCTTTAGTTATATAGGCCCCTTTTCCAAAACGCTCGGTATAAATAATGCCGTGATAGGAAGCATCTGGACTGGTAATCCCTGGAAAACGCTCTGGATACTGCTGCCAGTCAAAATTTCCACTGTCGACAATACAACCACCTACGCTTACACCATGTCCATCCAAATATTTTGTGGTGGAATGGGTTACAATGTCTGCTCCCCATTCAAAAGGCCTGAAATGAGCAGGTGTTGCAAAGGTATTATCAATGATCAGTGGCACTCCATGTGCATGGGCAACTCTGGCAAATTTTTCCACATCTAGTACTTCTACCGTTGGATTTGTAATGGTTTCCCCAAATACCGCCTTGGTGTTTGGCTGAAAGTAAGCTGAAAGCTCCTCTTCTGACAAATTCTGATCTACGAAGGTACAAGAAATTCCCATTTTTTTCAACGTTACTGCAAATAAATTATACGTGCCTCCATAAATTGCAGAAGAGGTTATAAAATGATCTCCACATTCGCAAATATTAAAGATGGCATAAAAATTAGCTGCTTGTCCAGAAGAAGTCAGCATGGCTGCAACTCCGTTTTCTAAAGCACAGATTTTTGCTGCCACTGCATCATTGGTTGGATTTTGTAATCTGGTATAAAAATAACCTTCTGCTTCCAAATCAAATAATTTGCCCATTTCTTCACTGCTTCCATAGGGAAATGTTGTGGACTGTATAATGGGTAGCTGTCTTGGCTCTCCACTTTTTGGTTTCCACCCCTGATGAATGGAAGCTGTCTCAATCTGTTGTTTTTGTTTGTTCATGCGTATCTACACTTACCCTTTCCAAAAATATCTTATTCACACAGAATCTAATGGTTTTTCTATGTTCGAATTATACGCCAGCAAGAGTTCTTCGAATAAGATAAAAAAATAAGGGTTTGTTATAGCTTTTATCTATAGCAAGTCTTTTTTTCGGTAATAAGTAAAACCAAAAACAAGAAAAAGAATCGTCGTTATTCCTCCAATGAACATCAAATTTAACTGAAGCTCTCCTGAATAAAAAATTTCTGCAGCATCTGAATAATAAAAAGGTGTAAAATACTTTAAAAATTCCACCTTGTCACTGATATTAACAAAGATTTGAACAAAATATAATAAAATTGCCAGTCCAATACCTAAGCCCATAGCGCTTCTCTTTAAAACTGCAGACACCGCAAAGCAAAGATATGCAATCTGAAGATGCATACAGAGTTGAGCTAAGTGATAAAGGGCAAATTCATTACCTTCTAGCGTTTCATTGATTGCCAGAAAAGATCCATAGCCAAAGCCAATTGCCAGCAAATTAAAAAGAAGTACCAATAGTCCTAAGGCTACTGCTTTTAATGCGATATGATACGTTCTGGTGTGGGGTGTGGTAAATAAAAATTCCGCGGTAAGAGCACCTTCTTCTTTGGCAAGCATACCGGTTCCCAGAATGGCTGCAAACATGGAACCACCCAGTGAAAGAACTGCTCCTGCTTCAATTCCATAAAAACCAAGTGGTGTGGTAAAATTAATTTTGTCCATTCCAAAGGCCTGAGAAAAGCTTCCCATATTGGCATACATTTCTACCATACCAGCCATTTGTTCCTTTACCGATGGAAAGATTAACATCATTAAAAAATTCATCCCTCCTACGGTAAGCCCCCAGATAAGTAGTGTTTTTAAATTTGCTTTTATTTCATGTTTGATGAGTGTCATAATAACTCCTTTCACGTATCAACTGCTTTTATTTGTCCTGATAAAAATGTAAAAAGATTTCTTCTAAGGTTGGATCAGATATATTCATATTCTGTATGGGAAGCCCTTGTAACCTTTCAATTAGATCGGGCATATTTCCCTGATATAAAAATTGGAATCCTTCTTTACTTTGTTCTAGATTTACAACGCCTTCTAAGGCTGGAAGTTGATCAATCCCCTGAATCAAAATTCTCTTGGTATTGCTCTTTGACATTTCCGAAACAGAATTTACCATAATTAATTTTCCATCTTTTACGATACCTGCATGTTTACAGTAATTTTGGATTTCACTAAGAACATGGGAAGACAAAAAGATGGTTGCTCCTCTTTTATTTTCCTCTTTCAACAACTGAAAGAATTCCTGTTGCATCAAAGGATCCAGTCCTGAAGTAGGTTCATCCAGAATATACAAGTCTGGTTCATGCTGTAGGGCGCAGACAATGCTGACTTTTTTCTTATTTCCAAGGGATAATTCTTCAATTTTTTTATTGGTGTCTAGTTGTAATCTGTCACATAAGGACGCTGCTTTTTTCTGACAGTCTTTTTTTCTAAGGTCAGCGGATAGTTTTATCATATCCCGCACTCTCATGCTTTGGTAAAAATTGGCTTCTCCTGGCATATATCCAACTCGTTTTAGAATATTTTTTGTTTCTGTATGTATATCCATTCCAAAAACTGTGCCTTCTCCGCTGCTCGCAGATATCAAACCTAGAAGTGTTCGTATCGTTGTTGATTTCCCTGCTCCATTAGGTCCTATAAACCCAAAGATATCGCCTTCTTCTACGTCTAGATTTAAATCCAATATTCCTCTTGATTTTCCATAATACTTAGTCAGATTTTTTGTTTCAATAACCTTCATTTTAAGCCTCCTTCAGCATGTTTACTGCCTTTAAATTCCTGTAAATATCGATTTAACTGATCTGTTTCATCCTCATAAAGAACCTGAAGCAAAACCCAGATACATACAAAGAAAAAAATCATAATTCCGTAAAATCCAAGGGGCATCCACAGTGGATAGCCCTCAAACCATTTAAACAAAACAGAAATCGCCACAATGAGTAAAAATGGTAATAGGGACCAAAGTATGGAGCGTATTCTGACTTCCAACTTGCTATATTTCCTGTCTTTTCGAAATAGTACTTTTTGAAACCAGGCTATGGGATAGCTGAATAAAAACATTTGAAAAATAATAGCAAAAGGCACTTCTTTCACTCCATACAGATACAATTCCAGTCCATATAGGAAAATCATGGTCATAGCCCACACACAACAAAAAAATTCTACATCTACTTCGTTTTTTACAAATTCTTTAAATTTTTTCATTCCTTTGCTTTCCTCCTATAGTCTCTGTCTTAATATTTTTGCATAATGTCTTGAAACAATAACTTCTTCACCATTTTCCAAGGTCGCAATAATCCGATTTCCCATAAGACTTTGAAAATGTGAGATAAACTGAAGATTCACAATCATGGCCTTACTGCAACGAAAAAATCCAAGTCCCTCATAAAGTTCCTCTAATAATTCAAGGCTTTGATTCATTCGGTAACAACAATCTTTTGTATAGGCAAAGACTTTTTTATCCACGGCTTCAAAATATAAAATTTCCTCAGGTTTTAATACCACACTTTTATCTTCCAAAAAACCAAGAAGTGTTTTGTCTCTGTGTTCCAGCGCTTGCTTGATGCGTTTGATTTCATCCGTTACTTCTTTACAATAAATTACAATTCTTTCTTCCTCAGCAGAAGTCAGTTCTATTTGTATTTTCATCTTCATTCTCCATACCAACTCTTGTTTTACTTAGTGTAAGCATCTGCTTTAAAAAAAACAATAGAAAGCAACCTAAAAGGTCACTTTCCATTCCTAAGTTGCACTATTCATTTTCATAACAATCCATACTTCTGCTTGCCATTACTGCAACACCTAAGTCACAGATGTCCTGTTTCAAAATTTGTTGATACAACACAGGTGCTTTCACACAGATTTTGGAAATTTCTTTCATGACCTCTTCCTGTTTCTCTTTTGGGATTTCTCCTGTGAGAATCACAGGTAGTCTCCGATGAAGAGATCCCTCAATTGCAACCGTAGTGGTGAGCATACGCATAGGCATAGTTAACTCTTTTCTTGCATAAGAATCTCCTCTATTACAACTGTTGCCTATAACCGACAGAATCGTACCATCCTCTGCCTGTTCTATTTCCATATGACAGCTCATTGGACAAACAATACAAATCATTTCTGTTTTCACACCGTTTCCCCCTTTGCAAAAATACGAAAACTAAGCCTTCCACGAATACCTTCCAGTTCTTCTTTCTTTAAGGTTACCTTCTCCATCTCTGAAGGTGCAAGATGTTTTTTTTGTATGGTTTTAAGTAGCATACCATCTTTTTCAATAATAATGGTTGCCTCCTGTAAAGGAGTATTCACCCGAAATAAAAAATCTTGTTTTTCTAAAAGTTTGTTGACATATAGTTGATTGGGAATCACATAGATGATTCCTTTTGCAGCTTCCACTGTAATTGGCTCCTGTATGGTTTCTTCCATTAAATCAGGGTTATCTATACAATACTTTGCTGCGAAATATCCTGCTTTCTTACCTTCTTCGCTTACAAAGTCTACCAAGTCATGAACATGCAATACATTTCCACAGGCAAAAATTCCTGGAACTGTGGTTTCATAAGATTGGGTTACAAGAGGTCCTTTGGTTCGATTATTCAGTAAAATTCCTGCTTCCAGACTCAGTGCATTTTCTGGTATCAGTCCAACAGATAAGAGTAAGGTGTCTGCATCAAATTCTTTCTCTGTTCCTTTGATAGCTTGTAAACGTTCATCTACCTGTGAAATCTGTACCCCACTTAATCTATCTTTTCCATATAAATTTGTAATGGTGTGACTTAGATACAGTGGAATGTGAAAATCTTCCAGACATTGTTTCATATTTCTCGGAAGTCCATTGGAATAAGGCATAATCTCTGCGACGCCAACCACCGTAGCTCCTTCAAGCGTCATACGTCTTGCCATAATCAACCCAATGTCACCACTTCCCAAAATGAAAACTCGTTTCCCAACCATATAGCCTTCCATATTTAGGTAACGCTGAGCAGTTCCTGCTGTCCAGATTCCACTTGGTCTGCTGCCAGGAAGTGAGATTGCTCCTCTGGTTCTTTCTCTGCAACCCATAGCCAAAACAATTGCTTTTCCTTTTACCTTCACATATCCTTCCTTTGGATTTACATACTCCAGTATTTTATCCTTAGAAAGGTGTATCACCATGGTATCTGTTTTTGTTTCAATTTTTGTCTCTTTTAGAAGCATTAGGTAACGCTCTGCATAAGAAGGACCTGCTAACTCTTCATGAAACAGATGCAAACCAAACCCATTATGAATACATTGTAAAAGGATGCCTCCAAGTTCTTTTTCTCTTTCTAAAATCAGAACTTTTTCGCAACCATTCTTGTATGCCTCTATGGCTGCTGCAAGTCCTGCACTGCCACCACCTATGATAATCACATCATATTCCTGCATGTTTGTCTCCTCCCCATAGCTCTCTGGTTAACAATAGAGATTCTGGTGAATCCATACGGATATCCAGAGGTGAAATATGTAATTCTCTGGCAAGTATTTCAACTACTCTTGGCTCACAAAAACCGCCCTGACAACGTCCCATTCCTGGTCGAACACGTTTTTTTACTGCTTTGACCGTTTTCGCTCCCAGGGTACGGTGTATGGTATCGATGATTTCGCCTTCCGTAATCTGTTCACAACGACAAATAACCCTGCCATAAGCAGGTTGTTCTTTTACTAATTTGTTTCTCTCCTCTTCACTTAAATCCTTCACACGTATGGGATGTCTGCGTTTTAAGTAGTTTTCTTTTTGAATAAAGATAAGTTTTTGATCTTGGTCTTCCTTTTTCATTAAAATCTCATGCAAGACATATTCAGAAATGGCCGGTGCAGAGGCGAGCCCTGGTGATTCAATCTGTGCCACATTAATAAAACAGGGTACATCCATAGCTTCTTCGATTATAAAATCTCCACTTTCCCCACTGGCTCTTAATCCAGCAAAGGTTCGTATAATTTTTTCAAAGGGTATATTTTTGGCAAGTTTTTGCACGGCTTCTTTTACATAGGCAAGAGCTTCTGTTGTATTTCCCTTTTCTTCCTTATCTGTCACCATGGTTGAATTTGGTCCAAGCAGAAGATTGTTATGTGTGGTTGGAACCAGAAGAACTCCTTTTCCTTTTTCCGAAGGAACCGGATATATCACTCGCTCCACAAGGGTTTTTTCTTCTCTGTCCAGAACAAAATACTCACCCTTTCTTGGATGAATTACGATGGGATTCTTTTCCAGCTTTGTTACCAATTGATAGATTTCGTCTGCATAGATTCCTGCGGCATTGATTACATAACGACTTTCATACTGGTTTCCTTTTTCAGTTAGAATTTGGAACGTGTTCTGATCTTTTTCGATCGTTATTACCTTTTCATTTAATTTCAGTTCTACCTGATTCATCACGGCTTCTTCCATTAAAGCAAGGGCAATTTCCCATGGATAACAAATGGCAGTGGTTGGAAATTCGGCTACCGCAACAATTTCTTCACTTAAATTTGGCTCTTTTCTGCGGGCTTCTTCTCCACGAAGTAACATACAGGGAATGTCTCGCTCTTCAGCCTGGGCAATCATTGCCGGCAGAAGTTCTTCCTCTTCGTGATTGGTAGCAGCCACAAAGGCTGATGTCCTTTTATAGGAGACTCCTAACTCTTTACAGACAGACTCATACATACGACTTCCCTGCAAATTCAGGCTAGCCTTTAAGGTGCCGGTCTTTGGATCGTGACCTGCATGAATAATCGCGCTATTGGACATGGTCGCTTCTCCAGCGATATCACTGTTTTTTTCCAAAACTGCTATGTTTAACTGATACTTAGACAAATCATGAGCCAGAAAACTTCCGATAATCCCGGCTCCAACAATCACCACATCATACATACAAAGAACCACACCTTTCTCAACCTATTACCCCGAGTATCTTACCTATTGATAACACCTTCACTCCACTGATAAATATCCTGATAAACCTGTTCTCGATCTGTTTCATTTAAGATTTCATGTCGATCTGTTTCATATAATTTGAGGGAAATATGCTTCATCTGATGTGCTTCGTACATGGCAAAAGCACGCTTAACAGCTTCTCCATACTCTCCTACTGGGTCTTCTTTTCCTGCTATAAAAAACATAGGCAGGTCTACTGGCGTCAGATTTACATGTTTCTGTTTGATTACATAGGTAACTGTATCCATTAAGCCTTTGATTCCATTTCCCGTAAACAAAAAGGTACAGGCTGGATCCTCACTGTATTTTTTTACTATTGCTTCATCCTTTGTCAGCCAGTCGTAAGGTGTTTTTAAATTAGATATACGCTTATTATTTTCTCCAAACATCATTCTGGCAAAAAAAGGGCTTCGATGAACATAGCCAAAAACTGTGCTTATCACAGTATTGACGGCTTTTGCAGCTATTAAAAGGGCTGGTTTTTGATTTCCGGTTCCTGATACAATCACACCATCCACCCTGTCACCATAAAGGCAGGCAAAACGTCGAATGAAAAAGGATCCCATGCTATGTCCTAAGATCAGATAAGGTACTTCTGGAAATCGTTTTTTTGTTTGCATCTGTAAGGTAACTATATCATTCAACACGGATACTGCAGGTTTTCTTTTGTCAAAATAACCCCATTGTGTAAGCGTATCTACACTTTTTCCATGCCCTTGATGATCATGGCCTACCACATAATACCCTTTCTCAGCCAGAAATCTTGCAAACCCATCATAACGGTCCAAATATTCTGTCATTCCATGAACAATCTGAAACACTGCTCGTATAGGTTGTTCTGGTATCCATTCGATACAATGAATCTGATTGATTCCATTACTAGACGGAAAATAAAACTCTTTCTTTTCTATCATACAATTTCCCTGCCTTTCTAACTTTCACTAATTATATTATACGTTTGTTTTCTAATTTTTACAAATCCAGATTCACAAGAGCCAGATCTTTTTCATTTTGTTCAAATATACTTCCCTGCATTATGGCCTACCTCCCCAGGCTGTTTTGCCACACCCCATTTGTGGACATTATTTACGTATGATGTCGTTTACTTGTTTTTCATTATAAAAGAATAAGGTTACGCCTCCAAGAATACAGAATACACAGGCAATTCCTGCAATGAGACGGTATCCAGAACCATCAGCCACACCAATTGTAGCAACCGCTGTAAAAATTAACATGGAAATACTTTGTCCCATTTTAAAGGCAAAGGTTCTTGCTGCATAAAACATACCTTCTCTATTTTCACCACTTACTTTTGCATCACTTTCTGCAATATCAGCAACCATAGCCTGTGGAAGAATTCCAAAAATTGCCATCGGAAGTGCTGCGATTGCAACCAAGATATACCCTTGAATAACTGGTGCTATTCCCATTTGTTCTCCAAAAAAGGTGGTAAATAAATATGCCAGTGAAAACATGGCAAAGGCTATTAAAACAAGTTTTTTCTTACCTGTTTTTCTTGAAATCATATTTACCGGAATATAAAATACAACCGAAAGCACACTCATAACGATAAAATATAAACCTGACATGGCAACATCCAAACCAAGTAAGGAATTTACAAAGAAAGGAAGTCCTGTCTGAAACATGGTAAGTGCAATCCAGTAAAGAATATCACTACCTACAAAAATTCTGAAATTTTTATTTTTATATGTTTTTATCAACGAAGAGATTGCATTTCCAGTTGTTGGTTTCACTACCACATAATCGGATTCCTTGATGGTAAAAGCTGGTACCAGCATACAAACAAATGCAATTACAGCAAAAATCACAAAAGTTAATCTGATGGCCGGAATTCTTCCCATAGAAGGTTCAAAAATCCCCCAGATAGCGGATGCCTGATAACCAACCGCTGTTCCTAAGAAAAATGTAAGTGAAATAGCTGTTGAAATATTCAAACGTTCCTCTGATGTATGTCCAAGTTCTGCAATCAAGGCATTGTAAGGGGTACAATATGCAGTAATTGCCAGATAATAAATGATAATGAATACAAAAAGCCAAAGTGCATTGAGCCAACTGGTATTATTGACAGGTGCAAAGAAAACCAAAACTGTGGATAAAGCCAGTGGTAATGCCGCTCCTCTTAAAAAAGGAATACGTCTTCCATGTTTTGATGTACATCGATCTGATAAGGATGCAATCCAAGGATCGGTTACCGCATCAAAAATTCTTCCCACTGCAGTGATTGCACCAATGATGGTAATAATTCCAAGAATGGCCAGTCCTTGTGGAATAAATAACGTCTTAATAGAAGCCTCTGATGTTACATCCGGTTGATAAAAAAATACAAGCCAGCTACTAATTACGCCAGAAAGAAGCGCCCAGCCAAATTGTCCTGTTGCAAAAAGTGCCATTTTTCTCTTCGATAAAGTTTTCATACCTTCTCCATTCTGCTGCTTTTACAGCCTATCGTTTCTGATTCATTGCAAGTTCCACCACTTTGTATGCCCCATCATACACATGATTTTTATGATTGTCTAAAATTGCTTCACACATCGTTTCAAGAATTTCAGGTTGTTCCATAAACAGATCTACCATTTGTAAGGTATGGGGAACATCACTACATTCTAAGCTTCCATCTCCAAGTTCCGATGCATGAATGGCACCCCACTGTTCATGCCCACCCACACGTTTGATAAACAACTTTGGAATCGGATAAAAAGAAAGTTCGCTTGGCTTTGTAACCAGCACATCGGTTGATCTCATAAGTAAATTACTTGCATATACTGCTTCAAAAATATTACTATGACAAAATCCAAAAATTCCTTCTACATCATGTTCCAATGCATGTTCTGCAAACTCTTTCGTTTCTTCCCAGTTATCTTCCATGAATTCTGCTGTCTGTAACTCTGGAATTTCCTGACAAAGTTTAGTCCAAACACTGCGATAGTCTCCCACATTGACATAAAGAACTGCTTTCTTCTCTTTGATTGCTGGCAATAAATGTTTGATAATCGCTGCGAATATTTCTTTTTGAGCGCCAGCTCCTCCTATGGTTAATAAAAAGCGCATAGGCTTATTTTGTTTCTGTCTCTCTATTCTCTTTTTACAATCATGTTCTAGGTTATGCACTAGCTCATGGTCAATATAATGTCCGGTGTATTGTATGTCTTCTTTGCTCATTGGCATAAGAACTTTGTTCTGGTTCATACCATTTAATAAGCGATATCCTAAATAAGAGGAATAGGTTTGTACTGTATGAATACTTCCCTCTGCCAGATGTAGCGCCATAGGCCAGTTGTCTGGGATTGCATTCACTACACGTTTCATTTTGGCATGAATGGCTGCCTGAGCAGGCCACACATGGGTTGCAATCACTGGAAGCCCCTTTGGAATTTGTTGAAACACACTGGTCATTAATTCCGCTACTTTTTGATCCATAGAATTATAACTTAACTTACGAAATCCTTCATAATTCATAGGCTCCCACACAAAACGATTAAACAGACGGCTCTTTTGGGAAAGTCTGGATCCAAAGGAATAAAGTTCATTCTGTGAGCGAATTATTTTTCCTCCAGTTGTTTCCTCATAGGAATTTAAATCCATCCAGTAAGGCACATAACCCATGGCATGTGCTGCTGATGCGATGGCCATTGAGATTCTGTAATGTCCAAATCCCATTCGGATATTTCCTACGATTACTCCTTTTTCCATGTCAAACTCTGTTTTTTCTAAATCCTTTTTGATAACAAAATTTTGAACTCCAAGTATCGGTCCTAGACAAGCATTTTCTTCGATTCCGATGGGATATACACTATCACTATCGTCTCCAAATTTTTTAATAAAGGCTTGCTTTTTCTGCTCTCCTTTTTTTATTACTTTTTTTTCCATTTCATTCTGAAATATAACAGCGGAAAGATCTGATTTTTGTTTCATAGTTAGCTCCATTTCTGCAACAGGTGCACATTTAGGTATTGATGATTAAACCATCAAAAATAATACTGATTACTTCTTTCATTGCTTCTTCGTAAGATATATTGTTTTGAATCAATACATCTCCATGGATCAGTTTTTCAAATACTTCCGTTAATAACATTCGAAGAATTACAATATTCTTTTTCCGAATTACACCTTCATCCATGGCCTGTTGTAACAGTAAAATAGTTGGACCCCAGTCTGTTTCCAGATTGAACTGGATTTTCTTGTATAAAAGTGGATAAGCCTGATGAATTTCATTCATTTTTCTATAGTCAAGTACTTTTGAATACGTTGGTACGATGGTAAAGAGTCCTTTTAATTTATCCACTGTAGTAAGACTTTTATCTGAAAAAATCTCCTTTTGCTGTCTTTTAACATCCGAAAAAGAGCGATCGATGGCCATTTCTATTAACATGGTTTTAGAAGGTATGGTTTCATATAAAGTTCTTTTGCTTATCCCAATACGTTTTGCAACACTATCCATGGTAAATTTAACTCCATTATCTCGAAACTCTTCCATGGTTCCCTGAAAAATGCGTTCTATCAATTCCATATCACGAAACTCTCCTTTCAATATCTTATTATATGATACCAAGAAAACTCTTTTGGTTTTTTCAGTTTTATCATAGCATATAGTTACAATATGTCAATTGCTATTCTTGATTTTCTTGTTTGTTTTATACAATTTTAGTGATTGTTTACAAATACTAACCCTGTCTTTTTGTACAATTTTCAGCATAAAAAAACTGTGTCGTCCTTGTCAGAATATTACTTCTTACAAGAACAACACAGTTTATTATGTTTATTTATTTATTTGCTTTCATCAGATGATTTCTTTTTGTCGTATTTTCTTCCTTCAGAATAACTGCGTTCTGCTGGTTTTCTATCTCCATAAGATTTTGCACCATCTTTTTTAGCATAGCTGTCTTTGTTTCCATAGCTAGGTTTTCCACCATAACCATTTTCTCTTTTACGAGTATCTATAGAGCCATCATTACGTATTTCGTTGCTACGATATTTACGACCTTCTGAAGGTCTACCACTGTTAGCCCCATCTCTACGTCCTTCTGAGGATCTACCACTGTTCGCTCCATCTCTACGTCCATCTGAAGATCTACCACTGCCAGCTCCGTCTCTACGTCCTTCATAGCCTCTGCCATCACGACTTCCAAAACTTCTGCCTCTATCGCCAACTCTTTGATTTCTCTTATCGTAACGGTTATAAGGAACAAATTTTTCGATTTGAATTTCCTGAATTTCTTCACCCATTCCGATTTTAAGGAATGCTGCAGCCAGTTCCATTGCGGTACAGTCTTCATCATTTAATTTATCGGCAATGATTTTAGTCATTTTTTCCAGATCATTTGCTCTTAATGTATCAATCGCTTTATTCAAAACTTTTTCAGCTTTTACTGCAGTAATATCTGCTGCTGAAGGAATGTTTCTAGCTTTCATTTTAGTTTTACAGCTTTGTTCGATATCACGAATTTTAAATACTTCTTTTCCAACAATCAAGGTAAATGCACGGCCTTTACGTCCTGCACGGCCTGTACGACCAATACGATGAACATAATATTCGATATCCTGTGGAACGTCATAATTGAATACTGCTTCCACATCATCCACGTCAATACCTCTGGCAGCAACATCAGTTGCTATCAAAATATCAGCTCTACCATTACGGAATAAATTCATAACGGTATCTCTTTGATTCTGAGACAAATCTCCATGTAAACCTTCCGCAAAGTATCCTCTGCCTTTTAGATTTTCTGTTAATTCATCTACCATACGTTTTGTATTACAGAAAATCAAAGAACGTTTTGGATTGTAATAATCTAATAAACGACAAACAACTTCATCTTTTGATTTACTTGGAACTTCATAATAATACTGTTTAACAAGAGGAATCGTTAATTCCTTCTTAACCATCTGAATTAATTCAGCATCTGGTTTTTGATATTTTTTTGTAATATCCATAATTGCCTTTGGCATAGTTGCAGAAAAAAGTGCTGTCTGTCTTTGCTCTGGCATGTCTTTTAAGATTAATTCAATGTCTTCACGGAAGCCCATGTTTAACATTTCATCTGCTTCATCTAAAACAACGGTACGAATATTGTTTAATTTCAGTGTGTGTCTTCTCATATGATCCATCACACGGCCTGGTGTTCCAACTACAATCTGAACATCTGATTTTAAAGAACGAATCTGTTTGGATATATCCTGTCCACCATAAATAGGAAGAATTTTTATTCCAGCCATATATTTAGAAAAATGTCTCATTTCTTCAGCTGCCTGAATAGCTAATTCTCTGGTAGGGCAAAGAATAATTGCCTGTAGATTACGATCATTAGGATCTATACTTTGAATAATGGGAATTCCAAAGGCTGCTGTCTTTCCAGTTCCAGTCTGAGCTTGTCCAATAATATCTCTTCCTGTTAAAAGTGCTGGAATTGCTTTTGCCTGAATGGGAGTCATTTGCTCAAAGCCCATTTCTGCAATGGCATGTAAAATTCTTGGTTCAATACCAGAATCTCTGTAATTTAATCGTTCTTCTTGTTCCTCAGCAATTTTTTCTACTGTGGTATTCACTTCTACTACTTTTTCTTTGTTCATTTCTTCTGTTACTTGTAAATCCTTTTGTTGCATTCATTACCTCTTTCTTATTTTCATGATTTCTTCGCATCATTACGATGAATCATTGCAATATCTCATCAATTGTACGAGCTTGGAGGAAAATCAATACCAATACGCACAAAAAAAGGCCATCACTCGTTCTGGAGCGCTGCCTTGCTAACTACGAATACTGCTTAGTATAGCAAGGTGATTTGTGAAAGTCAAGTCTTTTTTCTTGGGTAGTGTACCAGGGGGACATACCAGGGGCGGTTCTCAGCATACCAGGGGGACGGTTC
>CANRGO010000068.1 GCA_947630125.1 uncultured Lachnospiraceae bacterium
ACATTCTCTCTGGTGTTCGATGTGCTGAAACAACTTTGATTTCAAAAGGGATATTAAACTGCTTCATAATGTTTGCAGCATTTACCATTACTTTTAAATCCGAATCACTTCCCATTATAATTCCAACTAAGGGAGTACTTACATGTCCTGTCTGCTCCATAAAAACCTCCTATATAATTATCTTGGATTAACCTGCAATGAATGTAACGCTAATGTACCTTTTTTTTCAGCTTCTTCAAGTGTACTTCCAAGCGCAGTCAAATGACCAATTTTTTTCTGAGGCTGTGTTTCTGCTTTTCCATATAAATGGAAAAATGCCCCAGGAATTTTATGCAATTCTTCAACCCCATCAATTTGATAAGCACCTTTAGTATGATCACTACCTAGGAGGTTAAACATCACACAGGGACTTCTTAATTCAGTAGAACCGAGTGGTAATCCACATAAAATACGTACTAATTGTTCGTATTGAGAGGAAATACAGGCTTCTATGGAATAATGTCCTGAATTATGAGGTCTGGGTGCAATTTCGTTCACAAGAACCGTCCCCTTGGTATCAACAAAAAATTCAATGCAGAAAAGTCCATAATCTTGGAATTCGTTCACAATGGTTTCAGCCACTCTTTGAATTTCATGTTCTACTTGGCTACTGATTTTAGCTGGAATTAATGATTTAATTAAAATACTATTTTTATGATAGTTTTCTGCTATGGGTAGGAATGCAATTTCTTGTTGATTTTTTGCTACAATAATCGAAACTTCTTTCTCATAATCAATCAACTCTTCTACCATGACTTCATAACCCTGAAATCTTGTATATGCTTCCTTCAGTTCGTCCAAAGAATGGATAATCTGATTCCCTTTCCCATCATATCCATCGGTACAGGTTTTTAAAATAATTCGTTGATCAAGCTTATAGAATATTTTTTCTAACTCTTCATAGGAATCTACTGGATAAAAATCAGGTACACACACACCAATATTACGAAGCATTGTTTTTTGTGTCATTTTATTTTGTATTAGTTTTAACGTTTTTGCAGAAGGGAATACAGGAAATCCATCTTGTTCTAAGCGTTCCAATAAGTCTGCACTAATATGTTCAAATTCATAGGTCAGTACATCTGATTTTTTTGCTAGTTCATAAAAAGCATTCATATCATCAAAGCCTGCTACAATTTGTTCATCACATACCTGACCAGCTGGTGCTGAAGGTTTGGGATCTAATACAATCACATGATAACCCATTCTTTTTGCATCAAATGCAATCATTCTACCTAATTGTCCACCACCGACAATACCAATTGTAGCTGGCGGATTTAACTGTTTCAAACGTTTTGTACTCATTTTTTCACCTTTTCCCGCATATTATTAACCTTTTCCCCTGAATACATCTTTTCAACAGTATCATGTTTTCCTTGTGTTCGCAACATGATTTCCGTCTATAAACGATAGGCCGTTGCCAAACCACCCTCTGATGTTTCTTTATAATGGTTATGCATATCAAGACCCGTTTGATACATGGTAGCAATCACCATGTCAAAGGATATTTTTCTAGAGGAAGCCAAAAAATTGGCAAGGCTTACTGCATTCATTGCTCGCATAGCCGCTACTGCATTTCGTTCAATACAAGGTATTTGGACCAAACCTTTAATCGGATCACAAGTCAGCCCAAGATGATGTTCCATGGCAACCTCTGCTGCATATTCTATCTGGTCTAAATCCATATGAAAAAGTTCTCCCAGTGCAGCAGATGCCATACAACAAGCCGCTCCAATCTCTGCCTGACAACCACATTCTGCACCACTTATTGATGCGTTGTGCTTAATCAGATTTCCAATGAGTCCACCTGTTGCAAGAGCCTGTAAAATATCCTTCTCTGAAAAACCTTTTTTTTCCTGCATGTAAACCAGAACAGCTGGTAGTACACCACTACTTCCGCAGGTTGGTGCTGTTACCACAACACCATTATCCGCATTTTGCTCACTGACTGCATAGGCATAGGCACATACCGTTCGATTTTCATAGGTTTGAGGCGATTCATCCATGTGTCGTTGATTCTGTAAATATTTTGCTTTTTTTTCCAAGCCAATACCACCTGGTAATATACCAGATACGGAAAGTCCATCACGTACAGACTGTTTCATAACTGTCCAGATTTCTCGTAAATAATCCCATATTTCTATGCCTTCTATCAACTCTATGTATTCCCAAATCCGTAGATTATGTTCTTTACAATAAAAGGCGATTTCATTATAACTATTTAAATCATAAATCTCAGGTAAACGTTCTTTATCTCTTCCAAGAATTTCTATTGCCCCTCCTCCCACACTCAAAACTCGAAGTCTTCCGATTTCCTGGCCTTCTTTATAGGCAATAAAATCCATGGTATTAGGATGTGGGAGATTTTTTGTTATCGTATCAAAAATAATACTTACGGGGAGAGGTGACATTGCCTGTGTTATTGCTCTGTCAGTTCTATGACCCTTCCCAGTTTTTGCAAGTGACTCATATAATATTACCTCAAAAAGATCTGCATCCGGCTGTTCTGCTAAAAATAGTCTTGCGGCTTTACTAGGTGCCATCGTATGTGAACTAGACGGACCATTTCCAACCTTGTATAAATCTTTTAATGTTTTCATAAAGATTCTCCTCCGATTTCATAGACACGTACCAATTCACCACTATTTTCTTCTATCATTCCATAAAAGTGAAATCCACATTTTTCATAAAAATCAGGCCTTTTATGAAAATCATTATCAATGACCCCAAGTCCTGCGATTATTTCTCCTTCTGCATTCAGAACAACATACCACTGTGGCACTTTGGTTTCTTGTTGACAAGCTTCTATACTTTCCAAATACAGCTCCTCTGGTATCTTCCATTTCTCATGAAACCAGGCTGCTGCAACTTTATTTAGTTCTTTATGATCCCGAAGTGGAAGAATTTGATTTATTACATTCATATTTCATTTTTTCCTCAATTTATAATTTTTGTTATTAATAATTTTAGTTGGTTATATATTTACAATAATGACAATAGCTATCATCAACCAAAATGCAATCATTGGTATAGCATAATACCATTTCTTAGGTTTTCCATTTACCCATAAATCTTTTGCTTTCTGACGATTCCTCTCAATTACTTTTTCAGGAATAAAGCGTAAGGTAATAAAAATTAAAACCGGAAGAATTATGATATCATCCAAGTACCCAAGAACAGGAATAAAGTCAGGAATCAAATCGATAGGAGAAAGGGCATAGATTATCGTAATATAGCCAAAAAATTTAGCAATAAATGCTGTTTCCTTACTTCTACTGTCCTGGCTTTCCTAAAATTTATTCTGTTATAATCATACTTGAAAAGTCCTTTGGTTGCCACAAAATTTTCAAAAAAATAAGGCCTTTTTATCAGCCTTATCCTTTATCTATATTTCACTTACTATTCCATCTTACCAACAACTGTCAGACCTTCTAGTTTCGATGTTCCATGTGGTGCATTTTCCATAATGCCGGTAATATCTGTTCCAGCGACCTGTCCATTGTGTTTCCCATTTTTCCATTGGGGTACATCTGTAACATCATATACCAAGCCTTCATATGCTACATAAGCTTTGTTTCCATCCTCACCATTGAATTTAGCAAGTTCTTCAAGGGTAAACGTTGGAAGTTCCTTATCAACTCCAACACTCTCCATTTCAGAGGATATATCATTTGAAGATTCTGTTTTTAACAGACCGTTTAGTGAGTATGGAAGTGTGAGATGTAAAATAACTGCCATGACTATAAACACAGCTATAATTCGATGTGTAATAAACCAAATACCCTTTCGTGGTTTCTTTTTAATCGATCCATACATTCCAAGACCTGCCTGTATAAAAAGTAAAATAGCTGCCAGTGTTCCTGTTAAATTAGGTCCATAAGTTGTGAACTGCACGAGAAAATGTAGCAGTAATATTAGTATGGTACCCATCCCAAAAAATCGATGATTCTTAACAAATACTTTCATTAAAAATTTCATAACATTTTTTGCTGTCTCATTTTTTTGAATACTTTTTCCAAAGTGTTTATTCACAAATTTAATACAATAATTCAATATTGTTGCTGTTAATGTTATAACCAAAAGCCAACCTAATAATTCACCTATATTGATTCCACTTCCCATATCACAACCTCCTTATAATAGGAATAATTCCTGTTTTATATGCCTATTATAAACAAATTTAGATTAATTGCAAACAATTTTATTGTATTTCATTTAAACTTAAGATTTGTCAGTCAGATACATTACTACTCCTGCATGTATTAATTTTGCTAAAAATTCCTGGGTATCCAACTCTGCATCATCATAATCACAGTGATTGCGTTCCATGGTTTTTTTCACAAGATCTTCTAGTTTCTTCGGGCTTTGTAATTGAAACCATAAAAAAATACCGAGTTCGTTAAATGATGGTATCCCTTCAATCGCTCCATTTTTCCAATCATCCTCTTTAAAAACATGAAACTCTCCTGCCATCTCTCTCAGTTCATATTCTTTTTTAATTTGAAATAATTGTATGTTTAAATCTTTCTGCATCGCTATCCTAACTTTATATTTTCTAGTGCAAAGGTCATTTACCTCATAATCGGTACACCTTGTTTCATCAGTTCCATATCTTCTCGGTCAGGTGCCACACTAACCATAACCGCTTCCGTCGTCATCCATTCATAAACCATACTAACCGCCTGTTCTAAGGCAGTTATAAGAACTGCTACTGGATCTTGAATACTACTTTCTTCCTGCAAATCGAAGTTAGAGCCACTGTGCAATAATATATATGGTTTTTGAAGGCAGGAATACAGCATTTCAATTGCTTTTTTTCTTTCTAGACTGGTACATTCCATTTCCTTTAGCCTACTTGAAACTATCTGCAAAGCTTTTCCACCTCCGGGAACCACACCACTGCTTAGCATATTCCTTCCTACTCGAATTGCAGATTCAACGTTCCTCTTTAATTCCAATCGATCCGCAGTAACAACAGAACCAACATAAATTGTTGCAACTTTCCCATTCAATTTACCGATTCGTTCTCTATGGCAATCCTTATCATACTCATTGGTCTCTACGTGTTCTATTTTACTTTGGATTTTTTCAATATGTTGTGTAAGTTGTTCTTTCTTGTATTCTCCTTCTTTTATGATGATATGATCTTTTTTTATTCTGATTTCTTTTGCTCTTCCTAAGGACTTAAGTTTCACATTTGTTAAGTTATCACCACGCTCTATATCCAAGCATTGTGTACCTGTATAAGTGGCTAAGTCCATAAGGGAATCTTCTTTTTTCTTACCGATTCCATCCATGGAAGTTACAACTGCACGAAAGATTTTTTTATCCATATTATGCAATAAAATGGTAAGCACATCCTTTGAAACTTCCTCTGTCACAATCAGTAAATCCTGTTTTTCTTCTACAATTTGCTCTAATATTGGAAGTAATATTTTAATGTCTAATATTCCTGATTTTCAAATTAAAACATATGGATGCTGCAAGATGAGTTCATCTTCCTCCTGATAGTTCTTCTTTAAGAAAGCAGGCGTAATTGGTCCTTGATTGATTTTAAAACCATCTGATATAGATAACGTTATGTAATCCTGATATTTATCCTCTTTCACTAATATGGTGCCATCAAATCCTACTTCCCAAAAAGATTGCTGCACATAGGCTGCTATTTCTTTGTGTTTGCAACAACGAAATAGTAGTTCTTCAAATTGCTCCTTAACTTCCACATTCTCGGCTAAGGATGTCAGTTGTTTACAACAAAAGGATGCACAAGTTCGTAGTTCTCTTCTTAATAAAATAGGATGTATGCCAGCTGTCATAAGTTTTTCTGCTGACTGTAGCATATCATGAATAAGAACTGCAGTAAGTGTAGAACCATCTCCCGCAAGCATGGCGGTATTCATAATTGCTTCACGAGTCAATTGTACGCCAACATCCATAAATAGATCGGCTAATTTCATCTCCTGCATAATCGCTGCCGAACTATTGGTAATCATAAGTTCTCCATTTGAGCGTTCCTGTAAAATTTTTTTACCGTTTGGCCCATAAGTTTCCTCTAATATTTTACAAAGTTGTTTCGCACCGTTGCTTACTTGTGTCCTTGCATGTTCTTGTACAATGATTTGTTTCAGCATAAAAGGCCTCCTAATAATCCATATTAAACATGGTTTGATCTCCGATTAATTCAAAACTATAGCAAGTATTCGATAATTCTTTTTCTGTGAAAACAAGCATTTCATAATGCTTCTTTTTATATTTTTCTGCTTTATATTGAATTGTCACTAGAACATTAAATGAAATGTCAGTCTGCCCTAATTTATAAAGTTCTGTACTTACTTTTGTGTCATCTGAAATTTCATATTTTGTATTCCCTTCCAGAAATGCTGCTTCTACCAAAGCAAGTACGCTATCCCCAAGGGTAATGCCTTCTTCAAGTATGGCGGGAAACTCCACCACATAATTGCTTCCTTCAAGTTGATACAACAATTTATGTTCTTCATCCAGTTCTAAATAGTGCTTTCTTCCGATAAACAATTTGCACTTCATTTCACTTATAATTTCAGTCATATATATTCCTCCTTTTATTAAACGGTATCCTTCAGACCAAACCATGCTTATGTATATAAAAAGGGCGTAGTCACTATCTCTAGCGCTACGCCCTTGTAAGCATTTGTCTTGCTGTTGTGCTTATTATAGGGGAATCCTTATGCTATTCACAATACACTTACTTGTACAATATATCCTATTTGTAGGCTTTGTTTTTATGCACAATTAGGTATAACTATTACTTTCTTGATTTAAAAAGTCAAAAACACGCTCACCTATATGCTCATCTCCAACTACAAGCAAAATGTCTCCTTGTAGAAAAAGTGTGTAAGGTCCTGGTGAAATAATTAGTTTTCCATCTCGTTTAACTGCAACGATTGTTCCCCCTGTATTTTGCCAAAACTTGCTTTCCGATATACTTTTCCTAAGATATATGGATTGACCGGGAATTTCTACTTCAACCGGAGTTAAGGGATTTGTACTCTTAAGGCGATGAGAATATTCTAATATTTTTTTCATACTATCTACCATCTG
The DNA here is from genome assembly GCA_947630125.1 of uncultured Lachnospiraceae bacterium. GTDB lineage: Bacteria > Bacillota > Clostridia > Lachnospirales > Lachnospiraceae > CANRGO01. The sequence continues at coordinate 7,117 of CANRGO010000068.1, forward strand.
TTGGTCTAGCTCTTCTCTTTTGTTTAAAAGTGTATAAACATTTCGTTCTAAATCCCGGACACTCTCCAAATGAATAAACCGATTGATATAAAAATAAGCTTGTTCCTTTGAAACTACCAAGGTACCACTTCCTTTGGTAGATTGTACAATCCCAACGTCTTCTAATATTTTCATAGCCCTGCGAATCGTCTCTGGTGACACATGATATTCCCCTGCAAGTACTGACCTGCCATATATTTTATCTCCAATTTTTAAAGAGCCTTCAAATATCCTATGCGCTAAGTCAATGGCTATCTTCTCATACACAGGAATTTGTAATTTATGATCCATACTATTCTCACCTCAATTCCATAATGGAATTATCGTAGCATATATTCCTATAAAATTACAGTTTAACTTATTCTTGAATTAAATTATTTTGTAAAAGAAAGTCACGTGCGACTGATTCTGGCGTTTGTTTTAGATCATCAACTTTATAGTTTAATTCTCTCATGGCATCATCATCCAATATGTCTGCTAGTTGATTCATAATTTCAATTAATTCTGGATATTTTTCCAGGGTATCCATTCTAAATAGAGGTACTGCATAATATGGTGGGAAAAAATTCTTGTCATCTTCCAATACCACAAGCTCATATTTTTTCAATAACCCATCAGTCGAAAATGCATCTATAACATCACTTTCATTACTCATAAGTGCTGTATAACGCAAACTACCATCAATTGCTTTCACGTCTTGAAATGTTAGTCCATATACCTCTTGTAACCCAAGCAATCCATCTGGTCGATTCGGAAATTCTATAGTAGGTCCAAAAATTAAGTCGTTGCTTACTTGCACCAAATCAGAAATTGTCTTTAAATCATACTCTGTTGCTGTTTCTTGTTTGATTGCAAGAGCATAAGTGTTGTTAAACCCTAGTGGTTCCATCCAACTTAACTGATAACGTTCTTCAAACTCTTCTTTTACAATGCGGTAAACATCATCTGGAGTTCCTGACACTTCCTGCTTTAAGATATTCACTAACCCAGTTCCAGTATATTCCACATATCCATCAATATCACCACTTTTCAAAGCTGAAAAGGCAACCTGCGTACCCCCAAGATTTAATTTTCTCTCAACTATTAAATCCGTATGTTCTTCTATCATATCAGCAAGCATATTACCAACAATTAGCTGTTCCGTAAAATTTTTTGAGCCAATTGAAATAATTTCCTTTTTTTCACTTTTTGCATAAACACTTGTTAGTATGATAACAATTGATCCTGTTAAAGCTACAAGAAGCAATATAAATTTTTGTCTTTTCTCAACATCACGCCTGCTACGCTTTTTATTACTACTTGCATTCGAAGTATAGGATAGTTTATATTCTAATTTTCCAACCAAAAAATCGATTAGAAGTGCAAGCACACAGGCTGGAATTGCACCAGCTAATATCATTTGATTATCTACTGTCTGCACTCCTGAAAACACCAGATATCCTAATCCACCAGCACCAACAAATGCTGAAATTGTCATTAACCCAACTGCAGTAACCGCCGAAATTCTAATACCTGCCATAATAACAGGTAAGGCCAGTGGTAGTTGCACTTTGGTTAAAATCTGATTTTTTGTTAAACCAATTCCGGCTGCTGCTTCTAACATTTCAGGGCTGATACCGGATAAACCTGTATGAGTATTTTTAATGATAGGCAGTAAGGAATATAAAACCACCATAATAATTGCAGGTCTGCTTCCAATTCCAGATAACGGAATTAAAAATCCTAATAATGCAAGACTTGGTATTGCTTGCATAACATTAGCAAATCCAAGTACTGGTTTCTGTAACTTCTTAATTCGGCTAACTAATATTCCAAGTGGTACTCCTATTAGAACTGCAATCGATACAGCGATAAAACTTAAATATATGTGCTGCATTAATAACGTCAAAATCTGATTTCTCTGTTCTACTATATATTGTATAAAATTAATAATACTGTTCATTAAGCATTTACCTCCAAATCAAGAAGCTGATTACTTAAAACGGAAAGTATACTGCTCCTTGTAATTAATCCTTTCAAGTGATTGTTTCGATTGACTACGGGTATATAGCCAACATTTTTTTCATTCATTTTTGCAAGAACCGTGATTAGATCATCTTCTTCACAAACTGAAATGATATTATCTTCCATAACGGTTTCAATTTCAGCACTATGTTCCTTTAATTTTAATCCCTTTAATGTAACCAAGCCCAGTAATGTCTGTTCCTTATCAATAATCATAAGGCTATCTACATGATTTGATTTCATGATTTCAACCGCCTGTAACACGGTTCTTTTTTTATTAACACAAACAGGATTTTCAATCATAATATCAGCAGCCTTCAAAATTTCGGGATTATTCCAAATTCGTTTCTTACCAATAAAGCTTTCCACAAATTCATTTTGTGGATTTTTCAAAATTTCCTCTGGCTTATCAAACTGAATAATTTTACCATCTTGTAATAAGCAAATCTTATCTGCCAAACGTATTGCCTCATCCATATCATGGGTAACAAAAACTACGGTTTTATTAAATTCTTTTTGCATTTGAACGATCTCATCTTGTAAAACATTTCTTGTAACAGGATCCAGTGCACTAAATGGTTCATCCATTAAAATAATATCCGAATCTGTAGCAAAGGCTCTTGCAACGCCAACACGCTGTTGTTGTCCACCGCTTAATTCGTGTGGATAACGATCCATATAATCCAATGGATTTAATCCTACAACTTCTAAAAGGCGTTTTGTTTTTTCATACACTTCATCCGCTTGTTCATTTTTCAACAACGGGATAAGTTCAATATTTTCTCTAACTGTCATGTGGGGAAATAATCCTGTCTGCTGAATTACATATCCCATATTTCTCCGAAGTTCTATAACATTCTCTGATAGAATATTTTTTTCATTTACTAAAATAACCCCGTCTGTTGGTTCAATCAAACGATTCAACATTTTCAATAAGGTTGTTTTTCCACAACCACTAGGACCAATTAAAACAATAAATTCACCTTCCTGTATTTTCAAACTGAAATTTTCAATAACAGTTTTTTGGTGATATGATTTTTTTATATTCTTAAATTCAATCATATTTTACTCCCTTCATATTCGTAACTTTTACAACTTTTTATTATAAAACCAAAATGCAACAACCCTATGTTAACATGCAAGTTGTTACTTAGTCAAATTCTATACTTCAAAAATAAATTGTTCCAACAAAAAAACATCCTGGAGTCAGGATGCTTTTAATGTATATCAATTTAACTTTAAGCAATTACATGTACAAATTCTTCTACTTTTTTAATAATATCATCTCTTAAGTTTCTTGCCTGTTCTAGTTTTTCCTCATCCGTACCAGTAAAATTCTCTGGATCTTTAAAATCCCCCCAGCTGAGTCTCGTTACAACGCCTGGAAAAATCGGGCAATCCTCTTCTTCAGATTTATTACATACAGTGATCACATACTCATAATGTCTGCCTTCTTTATAGAAATCCATAAGATGATTACTTTGGTAATTCGAAATATCGATTCCCTTTCCTTATGTATCCATACATATTTGTTTTTGTATTTTAACACAAAGGGGAAATTACAGACTATCAAGTATAGGTAAAATCAATGTAAAAACTAACATTATTTGCTTTTTTGTAAAAGAAGTTTCACTTCATCTTCTTCCGGCATAACGCGTAAAGCTCCCTTTTTGGTTGTAATAATGGACGCCGCTGCATTTGCAAATTGCAACATCTCAAAAATCTGATTTTGACTTAATTCTTCTAAACCATATTGAAGAATAAAGTGTAAACAGCTACCAAAAAAGGTATCACCCGCACCTGTTGTTTCAACCGTAGTTTCTTGAAGAAATGCTGGAACTTCTACTATAATATTTTTGTAATAGGCACAACTTCCATCCAGACCCATAGAAACAAGTAATAGTTTTACTGGGTATTGTTCTAGTAACTTTCTTGCCGCAACTTTTATATCGGTTTCTTCCATAAACCATAGAATTTCATTATCAGATATTTTTAAAATATCGCAACACTCTATTCCATATTGAATTCTTTGTTTTGCCAAATCCAAATTATCCCATAGAAGTTCACGTAAGTTGGGGTCAAAGGATAGTATAAGTCCCTCATGTTTTGCTATTTCCAGAGCTTTTTGTGTGGCTTTAAAATTATTTTCATGGGTCATGGACAAACTTCCAAAATGAAATAATCCAGCTGCACAGATAACCTCTTCTTTGATATCAGATGGAAAAAGCATCATATCAGCCCCAGGATTACGATAAAAGGAAAACTCTCGATCTCCTTTTTTGTTCTTCGATATAAATGCAAGAGTTGTTGGATATCGTGAATCCAAAACAAGATTTGTGCTGTCTATCTTCTGTTCTTCCAATATGCCTTTTAAGGTATTTCCAAACATATCATTACCAACCTTACCTATAAAGGCTGTTTTATGTTGCAATTTACTAAGCATTGCAAGCACATTGCAAGGAGCTCCTCCTGGATTTGCTTCAACAATCAAATTATCCTGATGACTTTTCCCATATTCTGTAAAATCGATTAATAATTCTCCAAGTGCAACAACATCGAATTTTTTTTCCAAATTTTAATACCTCAATTTATGTAGTTTCTCTCTTAACTAAAGTAACTGGTAGAATGGTTCTGTTTGGAACCATATTTCCTTCTCCAGCTGACAAGAGAAGTTCAATTGCAACTTTTGACATTTCTTTGATTGGTTGATGTATCGTTGTGATGGGTGGTGTTGTTAACGCTGCTATATTTACATCATCAAAACCAACAATCTTTAATTGATCAGGAATTTTTATGCTTTTTTTTGCACATACCTGTAATAACTGAGCCGCTATCAAATCACTACTTGCGAAGATACCATCCACATGTGGATTATCCAGTAAAACTTTTTCAATAAATTCATGATATTCCAAAGAATTATATTGAAAGGCACTGGTTGCAAATTCCTGATGACTTACTCCATGTTTGATACAGGTTTCTACAAAACCAAAAGCTCTTTGGTCTGCAGGCATTGCGTGTTCGTTCACTCCACTTAAATGTATCAGATTTGTACAGCCTTGCTCTATCAAATGAAGGGCAGCCAGTTTACCACCTTGAAAATTATCACATTCTACTGTAGCTGTTCCATTTTCTAAATATCGTTCTATGGTAATTAAAGGTACATTTAATCCCGAAAATTCTTTTAATGCAACATTCCCACTACAAATAATAACCCCAGAGACACGATTACTAGTACACATATCCAGGTATTCGCGTTCTCGTTCATCTTTATCCTGAGAATTAAATAACAGTATTTTTAATTTGTGATGATACGCTTCATTTTCAAGATTACTAATTAATTCAGCAAAATAGGGGTGTCTGATATGAGGAACTATCACTCCGATGGTATTGGTAGACTTTTTGCTTAAAGATCGCGCCACTTCATTGGGATGATAATTTAATTTTTTCATGGCTGAATAAACGTTTTTTCTTGTCTCATCACTAATATAACCTCGATTATTCAATACTCTGGAAACTGTACTTACCGTTAACCCTGTTTCTTGTGCCACATCTTTTAACGTTGCCATCTGATTCCTCCACTACCTATTATGTCGTATTTATTGAATATTAGCATATTCTGCAAGCTGATAACTTCCATTCTGAATTTGTATCAGGTTGCAAACTTGTTTTAATTCAAAGACCGCAGTCATTATACCATAATTTACAAGTATTTCACAAATCACATCATCAATTAGAATTTCAAAACATTCTACCTCAGGACCAATCTGATATTCCTCCTGATTAAATTTCAACAAACCATTCCTTCTATTATAAGAAATCTTCGAATCTGACATCTCCATCATGAAGTCTTCTTCCTTAAGATTATTTTCATCAGTTAAAAACTGAAAATAGCTTGCACAGTTTCTCTCAAGTTCTATCTGCCACTTCTGCTGAATCATAGCAGGTATCTGTTTTTTTTGAAGCCCAGCATAAAATTCTTTCGTATATTGTTGCACTAGATGGTTGCTGTTCCTAAAAGTTTTTAGTTTTAATTCTTTTGGTATCGCCATAGCACCTGTGTAAAAACGCTTTTCAAATTGTAAACGCAGCCATGAAATGGAAAGAATGCGCTCATTCAATCCTGAAAAAGTTTGTGCAGCGTAAGGAATCTGATTCACATATGCTTTCCGTTGTATTCCATCTGTTATAAATTTATACCCATCAAAACTTCCAAAATAGTAAAATCCGTCTGCAGTCCAAAAAATCCATTGTTTGGTTCCATCTTCTTGTACCAGACTAAATAAATCCGGACATTCCCAGGCTTCCTTCAGTGAAAAACGTTGACTAATCGTGTACTCTTTTAAATCTTTGGAACGCAAAATGGCAAATTCATTTTCTTGTAACCATAGACAAATAATGTAAGCCTGAGACTCTTCATGCCAGAAAATTTTAGGGTCACGATTTTCCTTTTCTATGGTGTCTATTTTTACAGAGGTTTTGGAGGCGCCGATAGAATACAGGATGGCAAATTTATTCGGCAATGGCATAGTTTTCCGGATTGATATGCTGAGTCTTACCTTCATGATATTCGCAGCATTGATTTTCTTTACGGTTAGTCTTTATACGGCAGTGGATATCAAAGGTTGTGGAAGAGAACGAAGTTTCTATATGTTTTTCATGATCACCTATATGGCTACACTTGGAACGCTTATGGCTGGGGACTTATTAAGCTTTTTCCTGTTCTTTGAAATCATGACGTTTGCGAGTTTTGCGTTGATGGTTCATGAACGAGGTCAGAAGGTTATAGAAGCGGGAAGTATCTATATTTATTATGGCATCGCAGGAGGGCTCTCTATTCTAGCTGGAATACTGGTTCTTTCT
>CANRGO010000069.1 GCA_947630125.1 uncultured Lachnospiraceae bacterium
TAACCAATTTTAATAGAGGATTTCACTGTTTTTCCAGTTGCAATTTCTTCACGAATACGATTGTAGATAATTACATTGGCATCAACAGCCATACCAATGGATAAAATAATACCTGCAATTCCTGGTAACGTTAAGGTGATTTCAAAGGCAACCAACATGATAATCATAAGTGCCACATAATATAACAAAGCAAGTACGGAAGTAAATCCTGGGAGTAAATACACCACTAACATTAACAGTGCAACCACACTAAGTCCGATTATTGCTGCCTTTAAACTGGTAGAAATAGCTTCTTCTCCAAGCTGTGCTCCTACTACATTGGACCGAAGTTCACTTAGTTCCAATTTCAGACCACCAATACGAATCTGAGAAGCTAATTTTTCAGCTGCCGCGAAGTCTTCCATTCCTGAAATAACCGCCTCACCATTGCTAATCACAGCTTCTACACCGGGTACGCTGATAAATGCACCATCATAATAAATCCCAATGGATTCATTGGCTGCAAATGCTTTTTGTGTTGCATCTGCAAATTTTTGTGTTCCCTCTGTGGTAAGTTTTAAACTTACTACGGTACTGTTATTTCCAAGCTGATCCTGTTGTGTTGCTGCGACAGCAGTTTCCACATCCGTTCCAACTAAAACGATCGAGCCATTTTCTTTTAATTCATCCAAAGATTTGGTAAGACCATATCCTGATAAGAGTTCAAAGGTATAGTTCGCATTTCCATCAGCATCTGTTTCAGCAATGAAATACAAGGTTCCTGGTTGTCCAAGTTCTGTTAATACTGCATCTGCATCTGACACCCCAGGTATTTCAATATTAATTCGATTGGAACCTTCCTGATATACCTGTGCTTCTGTACTATATTTTTCCACACGTTGTTTTAGTTTATAAATCGTATCATTCATATCTTCTTCTGATGGCTTTTCATCTCCAACCACTTCATATGTGATACTTACACCACCAGCTAAATCCAATCCCTGTTTTACATGTTTTGCAGATCCTGCCTGTGATTCCCCAATTCCAAAAAATGCTACATAGGAAATTCCTATCAGCAGTAAAAAAGATAGTAGTAAAACGATAATACCCTGACTCTTTTTCATGATTCCTTCTCCTGTTCGATTATTCTTGCACTGCCGCTTTCATCATAATTGCACACTCCACACGTTTACGCTGAAGTTCGCAACCAATTTCATACACATCGTTAATGCTTCCTGTAAAATTATAAGAATTTGCTGCACAACCACCACTACAGTAAAATTTAGCAAAACAATTCTTACAGTCTTCTTTAGCATACACATTGCACACCTTAAATTCATCTACAATGTCGTTTCTTTTAATTCCATCAAATACGGTTCCCATCAAAAACTCTTCCTGTCCAACAAACTGATGACAGGGATAAAAATCTCCCCAAGGGGTAACCGCCAGATATTCCGTTCCTGAACCACAGCCGCTGAGTCGCTTTGCTACACAAGGACCTCCAGATAAATCCAGCATAAAATGGAAAAAGTTCACTCCTTTTCCATCCTTTTCCAGTTTCAAGAGTTCTTTTGCTAGGAAATCGTACTCTTCCTTGATTTTTTCAATATCTTCCTGGGTGATGGCATAGACTTCTTTTGCATCAGCAACCACTGGTTCTACCGAAATTTGTTTAAAGCCTTCTTCTGCAAGATGAAGAACATCCTTTGCAAAATCAAGGTTATGATGGGTAAAGGTACCTCTCACATAGTAATCCATTTGCTCTCTGGATTCTGCCAGTTTCTTAAATTTATCCAAAATCAGTTCATAACTGCCCTTTCCATTGCGAAAAGGTCTCATAAAATCATGCACTTCTTTTCTTCCATCAATACTAAGCACTACATTACTCATTTCCTTATTGGCAAATTCCATAATGTCATCATTTAGGAGAACTCCATTTGTAGTTAATGTAAAACGAAACTTCTTATGATGTTCTGCTTCAAGACTTCTTCCATAAGCCACCAAATCTTTTACAACCTGAAAATTCATCAAAGGCTCTCCGCCAAAGAAGTCCACTTCCAGATTGATTCGATTACCAGAATTCGCAACCAGAAAATCCAGTGCTGCCTTTCCAACTTCATAACTCATAAAAGCACGTCTTCCATGATATTCGCCTTCTTCAGCAAAACAATATTTACATGCCAAATTACAATCATGGGCGATATGCAGGCAAAGGGCCTTTACTACTGTTTTTCTCTTTTTAAAATCTTTGATGTAACCTTCGTAAATATCTTTGGTAAAAAGCATTTCTGCTTCTACAAGCTCAGAAACTTCTTCTACTGCCTCTTCAATTTCCTGTTCTTTATAGGTTTGAAATACTTCTGTATTCTTTTTCAAGTCTTCTAACAGTGTTTTTAATATCTCATCTTTTTTCACTGTAAAATCTGCTATTTGACCATCTGTTTCCTGTTTTTGTAACTCTTTTATCACAAAATAAACCAACTCATCAACCACATGTACCGAGCCACTATTCACATCTAATACGATGTGATAGCCATTATTTATATACTGATGTACCACGAACTTATCCTTCTTTCTAAAAAACAACAATTTCTGTTCCTAAAACATATAATAAGCAGCGATTTCTATCGCTGCTTACGAAAACATCATTATTTAACTTTTTCGCAACTCTGATTTCCAACGGTGCAAGATGTTTTACAAGCTGACTGGCAAGATGTCTGGCATTCACCACAACCACCTTTTTTCATTGATTCCTTAAAATCTCTTGTGTTCAATGTTTTAATACGTTTCATTCCTAAACCTCCTTACTGAAAAAGGGTTCAAAATCCACCCACAATTTACTGTAGTATATCATATGTAAATCTATAAAAAAAGTACTTTTTCAAAAACTATTATTATATGACATGCTTCTTGACAAAACTTTCTATAATAAGGTATATTTTAATATATTTATGAAACTAATAATGATTAATCAAAAGGAGTGTAAACCTTGGACAGTTCTGTCGTCATACAATGTATCTTTTTACTTGTTCTTATTTTATTGTCTGCTTTCTTTTCTTCTGCGGAAACTGCATTAACCACCGTCAACCGGGTTAAAATCAATACCCTTAGTGAAGACGGCCTGAGAAGTGCTAAAATTCTGGAGAAAATCCTACATCAAAACAGCAAAATGCTTAGCACCGTTCTAATTGGAAATAATATTGTCAATATCTCAGCATCTTCTATGGCTACAACGCTTGCGATTAAACTTTGGGGCTCTGTTGCTATTGGTATTGCAACTGGTATATTAACAATTGTTGTTTTAATCTTTGGTGAAATCATCCCTAAAACTCTTGCAAACCTCTATAATGAAAAAATTGCATTAACGTATGCTCCAATCGTGTACACACTGATTATCGCATTTACGCCATTGATTATCATTGTTGACTTTTTATCCATAGGATTTATGCGCATATTTTCTATTGACCCAAAGAAAAAGCTTTCTTCCATGACAGAAAAAGAATTAAAATCATATGTAGATGTAAGTCATGAAGATGGTGTCATCGAAACAGAAGAACGAGAAATGATCTTAAATGTATTTGATTTTTCTGATGCTGTTGCAAGAGATATTATGATTCCCAGAATAGACATGACAACCATTGACATTGATTCCACTTATCAGGAATTATTTGATACATTTAAGGCTTCCATGTATACTCGTATCCCCGTATACAAAGATGATCCAGATAATATAATCGGTATGGTTAATATCAAAGATCTTTTAATGCTTCCCAAAAAGGACTTTCGTATTCAAAAAGTTCTTAGAGATGTTCACTATACCTATGAACTCAAAAAAACCCCAGACCTGCTTCTTGAAATGCGCGAAAAACGTATGAACCTTGCTATTGTTATAAATGAATATGCTGCCTGTGTAGGAATGATAACCTTAGAGGATTTATTAGAAGAAATCGTAGGTGAAATTCGTGATGAATATGATGCGGACGAAGAAGATTTTATAGTAGAAGCTGGCGAACGTGCCTTTCTTGTAGAAGGTGGCATGAAGCTTAGTGATATCAACGATGCACTCCATACCTCTTTTGAATCTGAAAATTATGATTCCATAGGAGGGATTATCATAGAAATTCTAGATCGTCTCCCAAATACTGGTGAAAGTGTAACAACAAGCAACGGGACGGTTCTTACAGTAACAAAACTGGAAAAGAATCGTATCAAAAAAGTTCATATGCTTCTACCTGAAGAACATGATGCAGCAGGCGAAGTGTCTCAGGAAGAGAGAAACATAACGAAAGAGGAACAAGAGAAGTAATCACGATTATGAAGGAGGAAATTATTATGGATACACAAACGCTTCAAGTAACAGGTACTATGCTCATTTTCCTTGCAATTTCTATATTTTTATCACTCATTGTGCCGGCTATCGCCATTGTAGTTATGAGAAGAAAATTTAAAGGGTCTTTTAAAACAGTCTTCGTAGGTGCCTTAACATTTATCTTATTTGCTTTAATCTTAGAACAGATATCCCATTATTTCTTTCTTGTTTTCGACTGGCCAATCAGTCAGTTCATACAGAATAATGCCTTTGCCTATGCCTTATATGGTGGCCTTGCAGCTGGTATCTTCGAGGAGACTGGTCGCTATTTATCCTTTAAAATTATTTTAGCTAAAAAGAAGGAAAAAGAAACTTCTCTTTTGTACGGAATAGGACATGGTGGTATTGAGTCAATTATTTTAACTGGTGTTTCCTTGATTGGAATGTTTATGGTGCTGCTTCTCGTAAGAAGCAAAGGACTTGATGCATATCTTGCAACCTTACCAGAGGTTAGCAGCAATGCTGCAAAAATTCAACTGGAAAGCATCCTTTCCCTTCCTTCCTACCAACTACTCTTATCTGGTTTTGAAAGAATTTTTGCCATAACCTTACATTTGTCCTTGTCTGTACTGGTATTTTTCTCGGTGCATAAAAAAGGACAGGGTTACTTGTTTCCAATTGCAATTATTTTACATGCCATGGTTAACTTTCCTGCAGCGCTCTACCAAAGAGGAGTCATTTCCAACATCCTTATTACAGAAATGATCGTATTCGCTTTATGTTCCATCATTGTATTTTTTACATTTCGATTTTACAAAAAAACAAACATGGACGAAGCATAAACATAAAACGTCTGCCGCATGATGCGGCAGACGTTTTTTAATTTTGGGTTGCTTTTTTCATTTCTGATACATATTCAACTAGGGCAGGGCCTGCATCTTCACCATATTTTGCAATGATTTTGACTATGGCACTTCCCACAATCACACCATCTGCTAGTGCTGCCATTTGTTCAGCCTGTTCTGGTGTACTAATACCAAAGCCAATGGCACAAGGAACTTCAGTCACTTCTCGTAAACTCTTTACTATGGTTGCAAGATCTGTATGAATTTCAGAACGAACACCTGTAACACCCATGGAAGACACCAGATATACAAATCCTTTTGCTTCTTTTGCAATCATTTGAATTCGTTGTTCACTGGTAGGTGCAATCAGCCGTATAAGATCAACCTGATATTTCTTGGCATATTGATTTACTTCTTCGCTTTCCTCATAAGGAAGATCTGGAATGATAATTCCATCCACACCTGTTTCCTGACATTTTTCAAAAAAACGTTCATACCCATAATGAAAAACAGGATTTAAATAGGTTAAAAATACCAATGGAATCTGAGACTTCTTTCGCACAGTCTGTACAATTTCAAAAACCTTTGATGTATTCATCCCATTTTTCAATGCCCTTTCATTGGCATCCTGAATTACTACACCTTCTGCCGTTGGATCAGAAAAGGGGATTCCTATTTCAATCAAATCTGCCCCTGCTTGTTCCATCTCAAAAATATACTCGATGGTTTTTTCCATAGTTGGATCTCCAGCTGTCAAAAACGCAAGGAAAGCTTTTCCATTTTGAAATGCCTGTTCTATTCTACTCATGTAACATTACCCCCTTATACCGTGCTATAGCTGCCACGTCCTTATCACCACGACCTGACAAACATACAATAATGCTATCCTCTTTACTAAAATTGGCTGCTATTTTTCGTACATGAGCAATGGCATGCGCACTTTCTATGGCACAGATTATTCCTTCTGTTTTTGCAAGATATTCAAAAGCATCTACTGCTTCATCATCCGTTATAGGAACATACTCCGCTCTCTTTATATCATGTAAATAGGCATGCTCTGGTCCAATTCCTGGGTAATCCAACCCAGCTGAGATAGAATAAACTTCTGCTATCTGTCCTTGATCATCCTGACAAAAATAGGACTTCATACCATGAAATACTCCCAGACTTCCTTTGCTGATGGTTGCCGCATGCTCTTTCGTTTCTATGCCTTTTCCTGCTGCTTCACAACCAATCAGTTTAACATTTTCATCTTCTATAAAATGGTAAAACATACCCATGGCATTACTTCCTCCGCCAACGCAGGCAACCACTGCTGCAGGTAATTTCCCTTCTTTTTCAAGAATTTGCTCTCTTGCCTCTTTACTAATCACACTCTGGAAATCTCTCACTATAGTAGGAAAAGGATGAGGACCCATAACAGATCCAAGTACATAGTGGGTGTCTGTTGTTCGGTTTGTCCATTCTCTCATAGTTTCACTCACCGCATCCTTTAATGTTCTGGTTCCAGACATAACCGGATGCACCTTAGCTCCTAAGAGTTCCATACGGTATACATTTAAAGATTGACGAATGGTATCTTCCTCACCCATAAAAATTTCACAGCTTAGACCAAGTAACGCGGCAGCTGTTGCGGTTGCTACGCCGTGTTGTCCAGCACCTGTTTCAGCAATTACTCTTGTCTTTCCCATTTTCTTTGCCATAAGAACCTGTCCTAAAACATTATTGATTTTATGTGAGCCTGTATGGTTTAAATCCTCTCTCTTTAAATAGATTTTAGCTCCTTGTAAGTCTTTGGTCATTTTATCAGCATAATAAAGTCTGGATGGTCGTCCTGCGTATTCATTCATCAACTCCTGCAATTCCAGTTGAAATGCTTCATCTTTTTGGAACTTCAGATACTCCGCTTCCAAAGTTATCAGTTCATTCATTAAGGTTTCCCCTATATACTGTCCACCATGAATCCCAAATCTACCGTTTTTCTGATTCATATCGATTCTCCTCTTCGTATTCTCTCTATCAGCGACTTCATTTTAGTAAAGTCTTTTTTCCCATCTGTCTCAATTCCACTGGACACGTCAATGCCATAAGGTTTTACTGTACGAATTCCAAGTTCCACATTCTCCTCCGTAATGCCTCCAGCCAGAAAAAATGGTTTATGAATTGTTGGTAACAATTTCCAGTCAAAGGTTTCACCACCTCCAGCTCCACTATCCAAAAGTAAAAAATCACAACTGCTTTCTTCAAACTGTTTTATCTGGGAAAATTGTTCCTGTCGTATTCCCTTGATTACCTTTTTTTTGGTTTTCATCTGGATTTGATGAATGTCCTCGACTCCTTCTGTTCCATGAAGCTGTGCCAAATCAATCACACCACTTTGTAGAAGAGCAATAATTACTTCTGGGTTTTCATTCACAAATACACCAACCACCTGTATCTCTTTATTAAGCAAACCACGTAACTGTACTGCCATCTCATAAGATACTTTGCGCTTACTTTTTGCAAATACAAAGCCTACATAATCCGGCATAAGAATATTTGCATACTCTACATCCTCATAGCGGTGCAATCCACAAAACTTTATTTTCACATCCTGTTTCATTTTATATTCCTCTTAGTTAAAAAGTTCTTGAAGCATTTCTTTTTTATTGTCACTACGCATAAAAGTTTCACCAATTAGAACACCATCACAAGAATGCTTTTTCAAAAGATCAATATCCTCTTTGGTTTTCATCCCACTTTCCGAAATGAATAAAACAGATTGTTCCACAAGATCACGCAAACGAATGGATGTATTCATATCCACCTGGAAGGTTTTCAAATCACGATTATTTACGCCAATCATCTTTGGCTGAAGGCGAAGCGCTCTTTTCACCTCTTCTTCGTCATGGGTTTCTATCAATACGGATAATCCCAAGTTTCTTGCAAGTGTGTAGTAATCACGTAATTGTTCATCGTTTAATATGGCACAAATAAGCAGGATTGCATCGGCCCCCAGAACTTTTGCTTCATAAATCATATATTCATCTACGGTAAAATCCTTACGAAGAACTGGAATTGTTACTTCTTTTACGATTTCTTCCAAATAACTATCCGTTCCCTGAAAATAGAAGGGTTCTGTTAAAACAGAAATTGCGCTTGCTCCTGCTGCTTCATACTCTTTTGCAATCTGCACATAAGGAAAATCCTTTGCAATCACACCCTTACTTGGTGACGCCTTTTTTACCTCACAAATTACTCCCATCATTTCTTGTTTGCGTTTTTCAAAAAACGCCTGTTCAAATGGAAAATCAAAGTTTGTTTCCATTTCTAATGCTTTTCTTTTCAACGCCTCCAGGGGAAGCTCTTTCATTTTTTCCTGGATACGCTCTTTCGTCCGTTGTGCTATTTCATCTAATATCATATACGATAACCTCATTTTCCATTGCTATGATAGAATCTCTTCCTGATTACTAAAAAGAACAAAATCCATTAACTTTTTCTTAGCAAGTCCAGAATCAATGATTTCTTCTGCTTTCCTTACACCTTCTTCAATGGAATCGCAAAGTCCTCCTATGTAAAAGGCTGCTCCACTGTTTAACACGACTGCATTTCTTTTGGGACCCTTTTCGCCATTTAGAATTGCCAAGGTTATCTGGGCATTCTCTTCTTTTGTTCCCCCTGCCAAGTCCTCTTTGTTACATTTTTCAAATCCAAACTGCTCTGGTTCGATTTCATAACGTTTCATTACGCCCTGTTTCACTTCACAAATTGTTGTTTTTGAACTCATGGATATTTCATCTAATTTATCTTGTCCATACACGACCATGGC
Source organism: uncultured Lachnospiraceae bacterium (assembly GCA_947630125.1). Taxonomy (GTDB): domain Bacteria; phylum Bacillota; class Clostridia; order Lachnospirales; family Lachnospiraceae; genus CANRGO01. The sequence goes on from CANRGO010000069.1 coordinate 8,945, forward strand.
ATTTTTAACGCCCAAGTTAATCAGCACCTTACATAATGGTTCCACCAAAGCTTCCTCATAAACTCCCATAAGTTCGATTTTAGCTCCTGCTGGGTTAGCCAGAGGGCCTAATATATTAAAGATGGTACGAATTCCAAGTTCTCTTCGAACAGGACCTACATATTTCATTGCAATGTGATAGTTCTGTGCAAACAGGAAGCAGATTCCGATTTGTTTTAACAGTTGTGCACTTTGTTCAGGTGAAATGGTAATGTTAACACCAAGTGCTTCTAGAACGTCCGCAGCACCACATTTGCTACTGGCTGCTCTGTTTCCATGTTTTGCTACTGGTATTCCTCCAGCACTAATAACAATCGCTGATGTGGTTGAAATATTAAAAGAATTCGAGCCATCTCCACCTGTTCCAACAATTTCCAAAACATCCATATCATGAAGCAGCTTAATACAGTGTTCTCTCATAACAAGTGCGGAAGCTGTAATCTCATCTATGGTTTCACCCTTCATGGACAGAGCTGTTAAATAAGCACTCTTTTGTACTTCGCTGGCTTCACCAGTCATGATTTCATTCATCACATCTCTGGCCATATCAAAACCAATATCTTCTTTTTTAACTAATTTGAGAATCGCTTCTTTTATCATAAACTCCTCCTTAAAAAATTACGAATCATAGCACTTCCATCTGGTGTCAATACCGATTCTGGGTGAAATTGCACTCCATAAATAGGATAATCCTTATGCATCACAGCCATTATTTCATCATCATCGCTTACCGCTGTCACCATAAGTTCTTCTGGCATGGTTTCTCTGACTGCTGCAAGGGAATGATATCTGGCTACGGTAACTCTACTTGGCAAGCCCTGAAATAATAAATTTTCATTGTCAACCTGAATCACACTGGTTTTCCCGTGCATCAAAGTTTTTGCATAGGAAACAGTTGCTCCAAAGGCTTCACAGATTGCCTGATGCCCAAGGCATACCCCTAATATTGGGATTTTACCCTTAAAATACTGAATCGCCGAAATACAAACCCCTGCGTCTCTTGGTTTTCCAGGCCCTGGCGATATCACGATGGCTTCTGGATTTAATGCTTCTATCTGCTCGATTGTTAGTTCATCATTACGTATCACCTTTAAATCAGGATTTTCTACACCTAAAGCCTGATAGAGGTTATAGGAAAAACTATCATAGTTGTCAATTAAGAGAATCATTCATCAATTCCTCCTTCTGCTATTTCAAGTGCACGAACTACTGCTTTAGCTTTGTTAATGCATTCCTCATATTCCATCTCTGGAACACTGTCTGCAACGATTCCAGCACCGCTACGAACAAATACTTTTCCATTTTTACTAAATGCAAGACGGATAGCAATGCAGGTATCCAAATTTCCTGTAAAATCCAAATAGCCGATAGCCCCACCGTAAATACCTCGTTTGTTATTCTCAAGTTCATTGATGATCTGACAAGCTCTTAATTTGGGTGCCCCGGATAAGGTTCCAGCTGGTAAAATTGCATCTACTGCATCCATGTAATTTTTATCACTTCGAATCTTACCGCTTACGGTGCTTCCGATATGCATCACATGTGAAAATTTTTCTACTGACATATATTTCTCTACTGTTACAGTCCCAATTTCGCTGATTTTTCCAATATCATTTCTACCCAGATCCACCAACATATTATGTTCTGCCAGTTCTTTTTCATCTTGTAACAATTCCTTCACCAACGCTTCATCTTCCGCCTCGGTCGCCCCACGCTTTCTTGTTCCAGCAAGTGGAAATGTAAAAAGCTTTCCATTTTCTAACTTTACCAGAGTTTCTGGTGATGCCCCAACAATTTCAATATCATCGCTGGAAAAATAAAACATATAGGGAGAAGGATTCGTCGTTCTTAAAACTCGATAAGCATCTAATAAGTTTCCCGTAATGTCAGCCTCTAATCGATTGGATAACACCACTTGAAAGATATCGCCTTCAAAGATATAGCGCTTTGCCTTTTCTACCATTTCACAAAATGCATCCTTTGTGAAAAGCGTACGAAATTCGGACTTAAGCTGCAAAGGCTTGCTTTCTGCTTTTTCACCAGTTCGAATTAATTGTGCCATTTGTTTTAATTCTGTCACCGCTTTATAATATTCCGTTTCAAATTGACTGGTTTTTGCATTTACAATTAACACAATCTTTTGCTTATAGTTATCAAAAGCTATTACTTTATCAAATAACATCAAATCAACATCTTTAAATCCTTCCTCATCCAGGCCATCTAAAACTAAACTTGGTTCACTGTATTTGATGTAGTCGTAAGAAAAATATCCCACCATTCCACCTGTAAAGGTAGGAAGTTTATCTAATTTAGGACTCTTATACTCAGCCATAATTTTTTTGATTTGTTCACCCGGATGGGCAGTCGTCATCTCCACTTTCATCCCACTTTTTATAGTAAGTTGATGATTCTGACAAGTAAGCTCTAAAATTGGCTGATATCCAAGAAAGGTATAACGCCCCCACTTTTTATTATCTTCCACACTCTCTAACAAATAACTATGCCTGCTAATCTTTTTTAAGATTCGCAGCACTTCTATTGGTGTGGTCTGATCTGCGTATAATTCTAAACTTACAGGTATTACTCCATATTCACCTGTTTCCATCATCTTTTTCGCTTCTTCATAACTTGGATACATAACTGCCTCTCTTTCTAATTCAAAACCCAGAATAAGACTACAAAAAACCCGTCCATGACAGATAAACTCTGCCAAGGACGGGGTCATAATTCTCCCGCGGTGCCACCTTGATTTACGATTACTCGTACTCTTTTAGGATACTAACATACCCCTGACAACTTACGCATGCCTTACGTCACGGATACTAAGTAAATCCTGTTCCCCATGCCCTCCGTGGTCCATTTAATAGGCTGCGTTCTATCTGACTTTCAGCTTTGTCAGATTCTCTGTAAGTGCACGATCTGTTTTTATCTCCACATCAACGGTTTAATTCTTTATTTTTTCACATTATATAAGATATGAATTGAGAAATCAATACTTTATTGCTTTAAATCGAAAAAAAGTTTAAATCCACTCTTTCATGGCCATAGAAACTAAGGAGCAAAAGTAAAGTGCTGTCTTTCGATACACATGGACTTTCCTTTTATACTCAAAAAAACAATCATTTAATAGTTCCGCGCCTTCTTCCAGGCAATCTGACATATTACCCTGATAAACGATTGAATTTTGAAGTTTTTTTTCAAATCCTTTAATAGAAAGATTCTTCTTGCAGTGAAGTAATTTTAACACAAACTCCAGACAAGTATAGGTTAAACCTATTTTCACACTTTTCCCAAAGGGGTAAGTAATCACTGAAAGAAAATTATACTTTGTTCTTTCTTGATTCTCTTGAAAGAATTGAATGCTTGACAAAATCTCCTGATAATGCTCATCTGTTACCTGTACCTCACATATTTTCACTGGAATATCCTGTTCTTGATATAAATACCGATTTGGATACTCCACACCAAAGCCCCCAAGGAGAGGTTCATAAAGATTATATCTGGCATAAGAATATATCTCTCTGATTTTTGGTGTCAAAGAGATTGCAACATGGTTATACCGACTATGCGTCAAGGTTCTAATAAGTTTTCCGGTTTTAAAATTTGAAGCTATAAATACAACATAAACACTTTTCATTTGGGATTCTCCCTTCTGTCCTTCTTACTTTTGCATGGGTTTTAATAACTGTATCGCCGCACCAATTTCATACTCCCCGCTTAATTTCAAGCAGGTTCTTAACATGTCCTCTACTTCCTGATCAAGTTGATAAGTCAGTAGCTCTTCCAAATGACTTTTTAACACACCCTCTTCAAAAATATGCTCATCTTCGCATATATTCTGAATTCTCTTTTGCATTTCTTTGTTTGAAATTTTCTCGGTTTTGATTTTTGATTCCTGTTCAACAT
>CANRGO010000070.1 GCA_947630125.1 uncultured Lachnospiraceae bacterium
GCACCGTCCCCCTGGTACACCCCTGGTCACTATATTTTAAATGTTCTAGTTGATTCAATCCCAATGTTTTTATTTTTCTTCTCAACTTTTCCGGAACCAATTTTCTTTTCACTTTGTAAAAAAGCAGCTTTTGCCTTCTTTTCTTCCAGAAATTTTTTCATTTTTTCCATATCATTTATAGACATTTTAACGTCTCCTTTCAAAACTTGCTCTGTTCTTATATAAAACAGTATTTGTATTTTCATCACAACATAATGGTCATTATAACACAATTTTTTCCATTCGAAAAAGTTTTTATCAATTAAGCGATTTTTTAGAAATCATCTGAAATGATACTAAGTCACAGAAAGACTTCAATCAGTATACTATAGTTAAAAAAAAGGAGGTATTCACATGAAAAATATAGGTAAAATTGATAAAATAATTCGTATTGCTTTAGGTGTTATCCTGCTAAGTTTAATTTTTTTATTAGAAGGAAATTTAAGATTTCTTGGATTGCTTGGTTTTATACCCATTATCACGGCACTTATTAATTTTTGTCCTCTTTACTAAATCTTTGGCATTCGTACAAATAAATAATGTACCAGGGGGGGCTTGTACCCTTTCCTATTGAAGATTTCACATTTATGCCATACTGTTTTCCGCACAACACTGAATTCTCTCTTGTACATTCTCTAAGCCTACTCCACCCTATTTAGTTTTTTTTGTTTTCGGAAGATGTTGCAATCCATCTTCAAAATCAAATCCAACACCATTATCCATAATTTCTATTTGAAAATCCTTATCATTATCTTCTGATTTCGTACATGTTATCTGTATCATTCCAGGTCCTTCTAACTCTTGTATCCCATGATAAATGCAATTTTCTACAATAGGTTATAAAATGATTTTTGGTACCATTATATCGAGTAAAGTTTCGTCGATTTCAAAGCTATAGTTTAACTTATCTTGGTAACGTTGCTTTTGTATATATAAATATTGCTTCACATGTTCTATTTCATCACCTAATGTGGTTACATTATTTCCCTGATTTAAAGAAAGTCGGAAAAACTGAGCCAAAGATTTTGTAATCTTGATAACATCTTCACTTTGATTAAACTCCGCCATCCAAACAATGGTATCTAAGGTGTTATATAAAAAATGTGGATTAATCTGACTGTATAATGCCATCATCTGATAGCAATGCATTCCTTTGGTTTTTGAGTTCAATCAATGACTTAACCAAACTCTGATCCGTATAATAAGCAAAATCCTTGTGAAATACAACTTCCTGATTTTCATTTAAAATAAATGCATATCCATTCTCGCCTAGATGTAATTCACTTAAATAATTTTCTATGCTGGTATAGGGAATATCAATGACAGCAACACCAATATCATTTCCTTGTTTATCTATACTTGTAGGGTCTACTACTTTTAAAAAAAGACCGATCAGTTGTTCTAAACTGACAATTGACTCATCATACATAACTTTTACCGTCTCGGTATATCCACTATTTCCTGTTACAACATCTTCATACGTGGGATTTGCAATCTGACCATTTGCATAACCACTAACAGCATCTACAACACCATCGACTCTTGAAAAATACTCTTCTATACCCCAAAATCAACCACCTGCCAAATAGATTGTTTGAATAGAATTGTCTTTTCCTAAAACAGCTACTACATTGCTTTCCTGGCTGTTCACTGTAAGTTCATCTGGAATATTCTTCTCACTTATCATTTCTTCTGCATCTGCTCCACAAGCTGTCATGAGAAAAAGAGTACTTAAAAACAATCCACTCAAAACAGCCATAAAATTTCTTTTTTTCATACCTTCCCTCCATTTGCATCAGTAGATTTAATAAAAACTTTCCATAAACTCATTGATGTCTTCATTACTTTTATGTCCAACACTAACCTGAACTAGAACACCATCTGATCCAAGAAAAATGGATGTTGGGAAAGCACGAACTCCAAACTCAGAGGCAGCCTGTCCCTTCATATCTGTTTTTGCATTCATATCTGTATTCTCCTTAGACGAACCACAGCCAACAAACAAAAATATAAGTACAACACTAAGTACACCAAGTTTTATCCATAATTTTTTTTTCATATTTTCTACCATCCTTTCATCAATTAAAGTAGCCAAGCAGTTATCGAAGTTACTTTTCCACTCATCAGTAAAATTCCCATAAGAATAATTAGAACGCCACCTATTATTTTTATCGTTTTCATGTGTTTATATAATGGTTTGATTCGACTCAATAAATAATCGCTAAAAACTGCCATGATTAAAAAAGGAATCACCAAACCTAAGGAATAAAACATCATCAAAAATCCACCATATAAAACACTGCCTTTTGTTGCTGCTATTCCAAGTACTGTTGCCAAAACAGGACCCACACAAGGTGTCCAGCCAAAACTAAAGGTAAATCCTAATAGATAAGATCCCAACATATCTGATTTTTTTGTTCTGTCTAAGTGTACTCTTTTATCTCGATTCAGAAATGGCAGCTGTATGAAACCAGTCTGATGAATTCCAAGAATGATTACAACGATTCCACACACTACTAAAAACCATTTTCCATATAATATTTTACCAAGAGCACCAGCCCCAAAGCCTAAAAGAATAAAACTGGTAGACAAACCTGTTACAAAAAATATTGCTTTTAAAATGGGATAAGAAAGTGTTTTTGATTTCTCTTCTCCAAAAAAGCCAAGCTAAACAGGAAGAACTGGTAAAATACAGGGTGAAAAAAATGATAAAAGACCTGCTATAAAAACACTGCTAATATAAATTGCTTCCATTGATGTCCACCTCCTTTATGAATTATGTGTTTATTATATCTCTTCAATAACAGGAATGATATCTATTATTATTCTATATTTCTTGAAATATTTACGATTTCATAAAAAAAAGATTCAAATCCCTAAGGACTTGAATCTTTTATCTCTTTATTTGAACACTCGAATATGTTCATCCTGAAGATTAAACTGTTTTGCATCTGGTGTAAATGATGGTTTTCCAAAAGGCATTTGAGCTACAAATTTCCAGTTTTCTGGTAATTTCCACTCTCTCTTAGTATCCGCATCCACTACTTCTCCATAATGTTGAAGTGATGCACCAAGACCTTCTGCCTCTAACGCAGTCCAAACAACCATCTGAAGCATTCCTGTTGATTGTTGTGACCAAACTGGAAAATTGTCTTTATATAATGCAAAATTTTCCTGTAAATATGTTACAACATCCTGATCTTCAAAGAAAAGTACTGTTCCATATCCACTTTGAAAAGAATTCATCTTCTCTTCTGTGGAAGCAAATGCATCCGCTGGTACTATCTTTCTAAGAGATTCTTTTGTAAGGTCCCAAAACTTATCATGTTCCTTACCAAACAATACCACTACCCTTGCACTCTGTGAGTTAAATGCAGAAGGTGTATATTTTACAGCTTCCTGTACAATTTCCTGAATTCTCTCATCTGTAACACCTGCTTCTTTTGTTATTCCATAATATGTACGTCTTTCTTTTACTGCTTCCATAAATTCTTTTCTCATAGGTATTCCTCCTGTATTTTATCTATTTTTTCATATATGATCATTGGTACTTGCTTATTTATCATTGGATGAATTCGTAATCGAATTCTGTAATGCAAATAAGTTGGTTATCAAATCTTTTTTTACCTCTTCATCAAGATTTCCTAATAATTCATTCAGAAAAAGAACATGTTGCTGAAAAACTTCTGTAATCAATTCGGTTCCTTTTGGAGTTAAGGATACATAAAAAACTCGTTTATCCTTCTCACAAATTTGTCTTCTCACCAAATCCTTGCTTTCCAATTTATTAATAACATAGGTTATTGTTCCACTTGTCACTAGTATTTTTTCTGCTATCTTTTGAACTGGTTGTTTACCTTTATGAAGTAGGCATTCCAGCACTCCAAATTCACTGATGTTCAAACCACTTTCCTGCACATGTTTTTCTATTTGAGAAAACAGAGCTCGATAGCTACGGGCTGATGCAATTAGTAATTTTAGGTTTGTGTCTCTCATGGAATACCTTCCTTCTATAAACAACTGTTATTTTGATATAAATTATTTATCTCGAATTCAAGATATTTGTATTGTAAAGGAAAAGTATCTTGAAGTCAAGATACTTTATATTTTTTTAATAATTAAATTATGATACCTGAAAAGTACTAACTGAGAGAAGTAACTCCTCTGCCATTTTGGCTAATGCAGCTGCGGAATTAGAAATTTCCTCTGATACGCTGGTTTGCTCTTCTGTAGAAGCTGTTATTTCTTCTATATCAGCACTTGACCCTTCAATAATATGGGACATTTTCTCCACAGCATCAGTTACTGCTACCCCAGACTCTTTAACTTGATTTACTGAAGAAACAACAGTTTTCATTTCTTGTAGTAAATTATTTACCTGTGTATGAATTTGTTCAAATGTGATTTTCGACTCATGTACAGATACAATTCCTTGTTCAACATATTTCACTTCCGTATCCATCATCTGATGAACCTGTTCAATACTTTTTGTGATTCGATCAATCAACTTTGAAATTCCAACTGCAGAATTTTGAGATTGAATTGCAAGTTTGCCTATTTCCCCTGCAACCACTGCAAATTATGTTTTGTGCGTAAATATAAGTTGGAATATTGTTCACATACATCGCTACAACGCCGATTAATATTGCGGGGAACATGGTAATCATTGGAATTAATTTGATTAATCTTTTATTCACTCTTTCTTCTCCGATTTCATTTTTCTGGTGCTTTCCAAGGTTGTGGAGAAAGTAATGTTGTACTACTAATATCAGGTAAAACATCATAAATGGAACAGCCCATCTTTTCTTCAAATGAGTCTTTTATCTCGAATGTTTTATTCCATCCATTGATATAATCTTCCATAATTCCATATCTTCTGGTGACATCAACAAATCTTTTTTCTAAAATAACAAATCCATAGTCAGTGGCAAGAGAATCACATAATTGAATTAATCTGTCATAATCATCCGCTTCATAATTTGTTATATATTTCTTGATTTCAATTTCTTCTTTTATGGATGGCTCATATTGAAAATTATCAATCATTCGTACATAGGAATGTGTCATGCAGACTTTTGCAACTTCATCCCATCCATTTTTCATACAAAACAAATAACCTTCATAAACATGTTTTGGTATATTTACAATACCAACCCGCCGGCCAATATCATGTAATAAACCAAGGATGTAGGCTTTGTTTTCATCTAATGTTGGAATTCTTGATGCAATATTTCTTGCGGCAATGCCAACATTCATCGAATGCTTAATCCATGGACCAGGATTCATTTCACCTGCATTCTTAAGTTCCTGTTCTGCTTGTTCCTTTGTTGGCAACATTCTTTGATTCCTCCACACATTAAATAGAATATTACGGTTTCTCTTTTAAGATACAATCTCATCTTTCGCTACATCAATCCATTCCTGATACCCAGAAAATCTTTCTAATTGATGAATACTTAATTCTATGGCACTATTACTACTGCCACAAGCAGGAAACACTGTTTCAAATCTCTTTAAAGAAGTATCTAGAAATACCGGAACATCCTTGTTAATAGCAAAGGGACAAACTCCGCCAACGGCATGTCCTACTAATTCTATCACTTCTTCCTGAGAAAGCATTTTTGCCTTTGTATGAAAAAAATCCTTAAATTTTCGATTATCTATTTTGGCATCCCCTGCTGTCACGATTAATACAGCCTTATCTTCAACCTTAAAAGAAAGAGTCTTCGCAATGCGTTCCGGTTCACAGCCTAGGGCCATTGCGGCTAACTCTACTGTGGCGCTGGAAACCTGAAATTCCTGTATCATGTTGTCCATTTCATGTTCTTTAAAAAACTCTCTAACTGCTTCGATAGCCATTTGGTTTCTCCTAACTTTAATCAACTCATTTTTTAATAAATGCCTGATCTGAATCTGGAATTCCTTCCACATCTGAAATATATCGTTCTACTCTCATGTGTAAATCGTATTGCTCCCTCAATCTGATAATATCCTTCATCATAGGAGAATCATGATGTAAATCGATAGCACTCTGACTAGACCAGCTATCAATTAACAATACCGTCTCTGTATCATTCATTGGAAAAAAATAGTCATAGCTTATGTTACCCTTTTCCTGTCTTATCTTTTCTGCAATCCCTGTTCGTTCCATTTCTTCTGCAAACTTTCTTGAATTTCCATTAATTCCACTGTAATAAATATGTATTGTTATACTCAAAAGTTTTTCCTCCAAAAATACAATTCCTATAATTGTTTCTGGACAACATATATCATGTTCATCCCACAGTCAAGTGTACCTTGCAATTTCGTAAATTGAATTTCTTTTTCTACTACTAATTCCCAATATTCTTCATCTTTTCGTGCATTTTCTAAGGCCATATCTCCTGCTTGTGAATACAGACCTGCTGAACTCCGTTCTATGACATTTACAGGAAATAAACCATTTTGTAGTTTCCAGTCCAAATTGATCTTTTTCAAATCGAATTCCATCCAGATAGTAAAGGGAGGCTCCGATAAAGCTCATGGAACCAAGGATAATAACACCACCCGGTTTTAAAACCCTCAACATTTCTTGGACTCCATCTTTTTCTTTATCTAACAAATAATTAATCACACCACCAATGCAGACTACACAATCAAAAGATGCATTTGGAAATATACTCATATCAAGAATATCTAAAACATGGAAAGCGTCTATTTTTTCAAAAAGTGATAATTCCTTCATCTTAGATTGATTAAATTCAATCTGATGTTCTGAAATATCACCTACCGTTAAAGATTTACATATTTGAACTAGATCTTTCGTGTAGCGTCCAGATCCCGCTCCAATCTCCAAAACTCTATCCTCTTTTTTGACAAAACGTGTTAAGATGTCAAGATGCACTCGATATAAAAGTTCACCATGGCTATCTTTTTCGAGACGTGTCCATTCTCTGTCTCCATAATTGTTGTACCTGTCTTTTGGAATATTTGGATTGTAACTCATAAAAGATTCTCCTTTTTTCTGTATAAAAACAAGTATACAATTACATCTTACGCTTTACAATACAAAACTAAACTTTTTCAACATTACACAAAACTTTTGAAATAAATAACATCTAAAAATTATTATAACAAAGAAGTATCAATCAAAACATACCCATATAAACAAAACCGCCGAAATAATCTGTATCATTGCGATTCCACAGGCATATGCAGAAATTTTCGGACCCAATTTAATTAATTCTTTCAGATTAACTCTCATTCCAATCCCAGCAAGTGCAATGATTTCAAAATAATTACTCACAAACTCACATATTTCGGATGTTTGAGGGGATATGATGTTTATGGAAAATAAGGCGCACATCACAAAAAATCCAATCACATACCAGGGAACTTTCACTTTTATTTTTGCTCTCCTATGATTTCCCTTATTTTCATTTGATTTTCCTTTTAATGTAGCCAAACCAAAAAGAACAAATATCAAAAACAGAATGCGGACAATTTTAAATATTGTAGAAAGATTTTTTACCTCTTCACTTACTAAACTTCCACTTGCAACCACCTGTCCAACAGACTGCAGTATTCCTCCGATAAAGGCAGATGTTTTTAATGTCTCTGATGCATAGAGAATTCTTGCAAGTACGGGTAATAAAAACATCAGTATGGTACCCGTCACATTTACTATCGTAATTGCAATTCCTTTATCTTGATCATCTGCTCCAATGACTGGTGCTGTTGCTGCGATTGCGGAAGAACCACATACTGCATTTCCACTGGCCATCAAAAGTGTGAAATTTTCTGAGAATCCAAGTTTTTTCCCAAGAAAAATAGCAACATTTATTGTTGCTATCATCTGCAATCCTATATAAGCCACCCCAGAAAAACCCAAGGTCAGTAAGGTTTGTACGCTTATGGTAGCTCCCAGAAGAACAACAGAATATGATAGTAAATCACGTTCCGCAAATTGCGTTCCTTTTGCAAATATTTTATTTGTTCCGATTGTGTTTCCCACAAATATCCCTAACAGAATAGAAATCGATGTAGCTCCTATGGTCGTTATGTATCTTCCAATGAATTTTGAACAAAGTGCAATTATGATACAAATAATGAATCCTGGTAATGTCTGTATTATTTTTTTCATGATAAATTCCCTCAAATCTTAAGTAGTCATTTTACTTTTATTTGAGTATAATAAATTTAAATGAATTAATAAAATTAATATATATTATTGTAATCATTAACATTTCGTATGATTAAAAGGAGCTCTCATATGATTGAAGAACTACTAACCTTCATTGCAGTTGTGGAACACAAGAATTTTACTAAAGCGGCTGAGTCTATTCATTTGTCACAGCCTAGTGTGAGTCTGCACATCAAACATTTGGAGGAATATTTTGGATGCACCTTAATACAACGTTCTGTAAAGCAGAAAACCATTCACATTACAGAAGAAGGTATCTTACTATATGAACGTTCCAAACATATTCACAAGATTTTAGAAGATACGAAAGATTATTTTATAAACAAATCTACAACTCTGAAAGGGAAATTACGTATCGGTGCAAGTTTTACCATTGGCGAGTATTTTTTACCCTCTTTCTTGGGACAGTTCAATACGTTATATCCAGACTTAGAAATCGAAGTTGTCATTGAAAACACCCATAATATCTGCAAAAAAATGAACGATTTTCAGGTGGATATTGCTTTGATTGAAGGAAGCATTCCATCCACTAATTATGAAATTCATCCTTTTTACGAAGACAGGTTGGTTCTTGCCGTTCCCTATCAGCATCCACTAACCAATGCAGAATTTTCGATTGAAGCATTGCAAAATCAAACCTGGATAAGCCGTGAACAGGGTTCGGGTACACGTGAGCATTTAGAATTCTTTTTATCTGATCATCATGTTCATGCTAAAAATGTAATTGTCTTTGGCAGCAATTATTCTATAAAAGAGGCAGTAAAAAACAACCTTGGAATCACGTTTATCTCTTCCATGGTTGTTGATTCTTCCCTAAATAATAAGGAGATAGCGATAATAAAAACTCCGAACAAATATACCCGTTCGTTTTCTTATATTTTGCAAAAAGGAATTGTTCCGTCAAAGGCTGTTCAGGTGTTTGTAGAGCTGTTAAAACATTTACACTCTTATCCACAAGGCAGGACGAACACCACCAGTACAACAACCATCAGCAAGATTTCCAATTAGTATGTTATTTCCCTGAATACCTATGTTTCCATCTCCATGAATATACACTGCTTTCACACCTACTCTGCCTGGCGATCTGGTCCACCACCACCAAATTTGTTTCTGATTGGACAGAAGTCTTGCAATACGTCTGCTATTGTTTTGATCTTTTCTTTCAAACCAGTAACGTTGATTTTTGCCGGGGTTGTATAGTTTAGAACTGCTATCACCGAAATATTTACATACAATCTCATCCATACTCAGTAAAAATATTTTATCCTCTGTATCAACTCCGCCACTTGTGCCGTACCACTGATTGTCCAGATTTTGATTGATCGTGGAACAAATTCGTTTCCGATCTTTTTCGTCAAAGGAATGGTAAAATTCACTGTTTAGATAGTCTCGTAATCCGCAGTCTGCCCATGTGGTTTCAACATAGGTATCATGGAAGGATCGTTGTTCGATGATATGTTCTGTTATTAGTAATGCCTTATCCTTTTGAACATCTAACACAATCCAATTGTACTTTCCAAAGGATATGATATCTCCTATTTTCATAGTTCTGTACTCCTATATTTACTATTTTATTGTATTGCGACACAAATTTTCATATACTCAGTTCCATCTATGCAAAACTGATGTTCAAAGGCAAAATGATGATAGGTATATCTGTTAACCTTAATATATTGAAACACAGCTTTATAAGCATTGGAAATCAGATCAAATGGATTTTCCATAGGATTTGTGATTGTTAATGTTATATAAGTTTGCTTTTTTACCTTCTCAACAGATATCGTACTTTTGTCTAAATCTAATTCCTCAGGTATTATAACTGCAGCCGTATACCCATGCATATGATATACATTGATTTGTTCTTGGGAAAGATGTGAAAAATCCCAACCGATTATTTTTGGATTAGTAATCCCAAGCGTTTTTGCTATCTGTCTGATTCTATAAAGAGCATCATCTTCTGGTTCCTTAGAAATCACCGTATATTTTACATATTCAAATGGTTCTATTACTTCTAACTTAATTTCCGAATATGCACTTTTTTGTATATTTACATTTCCAAATAATAGTTCATCTGCGGTGCAATTAAATAATGTACAAATCTCTTTTATCTTACTTAGTTCTGGATTCCCGTTATTTAATTCCCACTTTGATACCGTCTGCCTAGACACCATAAGTTGATTTGCTAGTTCTTCCTGCGTCATGTTATTGTGTAGCATTCTAAGATATTGTAAATTATTGCCTAAGTTCATTTTGTGCTCCTCCTCTTTCTTAGGTAATTATACTATAATACCTTACGATATCAACAAACTACCAGTTGCAATTATTTGCTAATCGCACGTTTAAGTTGCACGAAATAGATTCAAAAAATTTCTGCATTAAAAGCCTTTTCATAAAGTTTTACAGCTTCGACGCTTCCTTTTACATATACTTGCATCATTGATCTTAACATTTTAATCTTACAAGAACCATATCATAACTTATATTAAAAGCCATTTAAATTTGTTTGCTTATTCATATGTGATTTAACTAATTTCGCATAATTTCTTTCAACCAACTAGAAACAAACATCCTTTATTCCTTTGGAATATATAAATAATGGTCAACTTTCTAGAATATCAGAAGGCGTGCCATTTTTTATTCTCAGAATTGTTGACGGTTATCTAATAAGCATTTCATTTTCCGAAATTAGGAATCAAATATTGCATAAATAATCCAGTCTCATCCTGCATTGGCTCTTCCGGCAATGATTCGCAATAACCTTGTACTGAAAGATTTGCTGTTATTGCTAAAATTATTGCATCTATAATATCGTCAATATTACATTTCATGTTTTTAGAGATAGCCATAATATTTTCCAAGGAAATATCAGGTATATATGTTACTATCAGTTTTAAACGTTCTATTATCCCCTCATATTCTGCTTTTTTAGAAAGCATTGTTTTTCCGTTAAGCCTAGCAATACAAACTTCAGGATGGCTTTCTTTAATTCGATTTTTATATTCAGGATTCTTTTGTAAAAAACTATCCACTTCCTTGATTTTAGGAATAATTCCAACTGTCAGTGGCGTAAATTTCTTTCCTAAAACTCTTTCATTTTCATTATATGATTCCGCTATTAAATCCGCATAAATCGCTTGCCTACAAGGAGCTGGAAATATTGTAGATGCTCTTTCCTTTATTAATCTTCTTCCAAAAGTATCTGGTCTGATATGGTCAGCATTACTCTGCAATCCTATAACCATATCAATAAGAAATTCATCAAAGTTTGGATATTTACTAGTAATCTCATCTAAACTACTATACCTACTGATATTAAGTTTTCCATTATCCAAAACAGCTGCAATCCATCCTCCTTTACATCCATCAACGCCAATACACAACGCGTGGTCACATATACTTGCTTTGAGATGTATTAAATCATCCTGCATCTTTCCCATTCCATATATTTTAACCTGTTCAACCATATGCCCAATGTTTCCTTCTCCTGCAAACCTTGAACTATTAAAAAAGTTTTCATCTGCTGGTAGCCACTCTAGTGGATGCAACTCATCTACTATCGTAACTTCATGTTCAATTTTTCCAGCATATACTTCTACATAGCAGTTTTGATTATGATAAGTAAAATCCATCATGTGACTTAGATTAATATCAGTTGCATCAATACCGGTCTCTTCTTTTAATTCACGATAAGCTGCTGCAAATCCATCTTCACCTTTCTCAATCTTCCCACCAACTAAATTATATAATCCTTTATAAGGGTCCTTTGTTCTTTTACAAAAAAGGATTTTTTCATTATCCTGACTAAACACCATGATACAATTATACCCCTGCATTGTTTGTATGGAATCATCGCTTGTAATTTTAAGTTTGTTGGAATTTTTTGACATGTTTTTATTTCCTCTCGAAATTGGAATCAATGTTTTTTGATCTTGCCCAAACACCTAACTGAGCCATCTTCATAGCTCTGCGACATCTGGTCGATGCTGTGGCAGAGTGATGTACCATCTCACCCCAAATTTATCCATAATAACTGCTGCTAAAGGACTCCATGGAAAAGAATATACATCAGTTATAACTTTACCTTCTTCTTTCAAAATAGAAACAATACGGTAAAACTCATTTTCAGAGTGAACTGTATACCCTAATTCAACAGGATTAGAATAAGATAGGGAAAATCCATTTGGAAGATTTGCATCATTTGCTTCCGAAATTGC
>CANRGO010000071.1 GCA_947630125.1 uncultured Lachnospiraceae bacterium
AATGATATGACTATTTAATGAATAGTGAATAATGAAAGGAAGTAAAGATGTCAATCATAATAAATTTAGATGTTGTAATGGCTTTGCGAAAAAAGGGGCTTTCTCAATTGGCTCAGGAAGTGGACATATCACTGGCAAATCTATCTATTTTGAAAAATAATAAGGCGAAGGCCATTCGATTTTCAACATTAGAGGCAATTTGTAAAGCACTAGATTGTCAGCCAGGTGATATTCTTCAGTATGATCCAAATACGGAAGATAAAGAGGATTAGAAAGGAAACGTGTATGGAACAAAATTATATGCAACAGCAGTATAAAAAAATGATTCTTTTTACAATTTTATATGGACTATTTTTTACGATACTTTTATATAATAATTTTTCTGGAATCACCATGCCTATTTTTATCAGTGTAAGCATCGTTTTTTTCTCCAAAATTTTTAAGCAAATGGGAAAGAATAGGAAAAAAATTCTAATATTTTTAGAGATATCTTTGTGTTTGCTTGGTTTTTCTAGTTTTTTGAGTGGAAACGAAATAATACATGTGCTAAATGTATTTGCCATGATGATTTTATTTTTAACTTACTTATTACTTTATTATCACGATGAAGCAAACTGGGATATTCCGGAATGGATATCCAATTGTACAAAAACAGTATTTGGAACGATAGCATCATATCTGAAACCATTGACAGACTATTTTTCTATAGAAAAGAAACAGGAAGGAACGAAAGAAGGTAATAAAACACTTTCTGCAATTCTGGTTGGTATTTTGATAGCAATTCCTTTTGTCTGGCTTATTTTAAGTTTGCTTTCGCAAGCAGATATAGTTTTTGATACCTTATTGGAACGTTTTAAATTAAACATAACTTTTTCAGAGGATATTGTTGGGTGGATATTTTATTTCTTTTTTTCCTTTTTATCCAGTTATGGAGTACTATCCTACTTAACAAACAAAAAGAGTATCCAGGAAAAGGGAATTAGAAATCATGGAAATGCGATTACAGCAATCACAGTAACTTCCATTTTAGCTCTTATTTATGGTATTTTCTCTATCATCCAAATTGTGTATTTGTTTCTTGGGCAAGGAACTTTACCTGATGGCGTAACCTATGCAGCCTACGCCAGAGAAGGATTTTTTCAACTGGTATTTGTTTGCGGTATCAATGTAATCTTAGTTTTGATTGGGATCCATTTTTATAACAAACATAAAATTTTAAATGGTATTTTGAGTTTAATCAGTATTTTTACCTATTGTATGATTTTTTCCAGCTTTTATCGTATGATTTTATATATACAGGCATATTCGCTAACCTTTTTAAGAGTTTTTGTTTTATGGTGCCTTGTACTTTTATTCTGGATGATGAGTTTATTATTAATCTCTATTTGGATAAAAGAATTTCCTTTGCTAAAAACCATGATTATACTGGTAACATCACTGTTTCTTGTGTTATCATTTATGAAACCAGATTATTGGATTGCAAGTTATCAATGTGGACAGATAAGAGAAAATCAAGGCAGTAAGGTGGATATCTTCTATCTAACATCTTTAAGTTCCGATGCAGCAGCTGTACTTAAGGAATATCAAAAGGAACTTATTCATACCTATCCAGTGGAAGAACAAGAAGCAGTCAAAATGGAATTGGATTATTATTTTGAGAAATTACAAAAAAATGCGGAAGAGCAAACCTTAAGAACACTTAATCTATCCGTTTATCTGGCAGACTATAAATAGGAGTATTTGAAAACATGGAAATGGAAATATTATATGCGATTCAAGAAATGAGGAATTCTATTCTAGATCAGATATTTGTAGGGATAACAAGTCTTGGAAATTCTGGAATGATTTGGATTATTATTGGAGTGGCCATGCTATTGTTTAAAAAAACTAGAAGAACAGGCATCATTGTATTATTTTCTCTGTTACTTGGATATTTGATAGGAAATATGGGTCTTAAAAATTTGATTCAAAGAAGTAGACCCTGCTGGACGGATCCATCCGTGGAGTTATTGATAAAGAATCCTCATGATTATTCATTTCCATCAGGTCATACATTACATAGTTTTGCAGCAGCTTTTGCCATCTTTTTATCTCATAAAAAGGCCGGTATCATCAGTTTATTGTTAGCATTTTTAATTGCATTTTCAAGATTATATCTTTTTGTCCATTATCCAACCGATATATTAGGAGGAATGGTACTAGGTGTTACTCTAGCTCTCTTTTCAAATTATATGATAAAAAAATGGACTACCAAACTTTGGTAGTCCATTTTGTACAATCCCATACATGGGTTGCAAGTCCTTCATAAAATTCAGGTTCATGACAAACCATTAAGATACTTCCTTTATATTCCTGTAAGGCTTTTTTTAATTCTGCCTTAGCATCTACATCAAGGTGATTGGTAGGCTCATCTAAAAGAAGAATATTTGTTTCTCGATTGATTAATTTACATAGTCTTACTTTTGCCTGTTCTCCACCGCTTAAGACTTTTACAAGACTTTCGATATGTTTACTTGTTAATCCACATTTTGCAAGTGCAGAGCGTACTTCGTATTGGCTATATCCTGGAAATTCCTTCCATATTTCTTCAATGCAAGTGGTTGAGATATCTTTGCTCATTTCTTGTTCAAAGTAACCAATGGTAAGATAATCTCCTAATTCAACACTACCACTTAAAGGTTTTTGAATTCCAAGGATACTTTTTAGTAAAGTGGATTTTCCGATTCCATTTGCACCAGTTAATACAATTTTCTGTCCACGTTCCATTTCCAGATTAAGGGTGGTTGATAAAGGTTCCTGATATCCAATCACAAGGTCTTTTGTCTGAAAAATATAACGCCCAGGTGTTCTGGCATTTTTAAAATGAAATTCTGGTTTTGGCTTTTCTTGAGTTAATTCAATCATATCCATTTTGTCTAACTTTTTCTGTCTGGACATTGCCATATTACGAGTAGAAACACGAGCTTTATTTCTTGCTACAAAATCTTTCAAATCAGCGATTTCTTTTTGTTGTCTATTAAAAGCAGATTCTAACTGAGACTTTTTCATAGCAAAAACTTCCTGAAACTTCTCATAGTCTCCTACATATCTGGAAAGTTCTTGATTATGCATATGATAGATAATATTGATGACAGAATTTAAAAATGGAATATCATGTGTAATTAAGATAAATGCATTCTCATATTCATTTAGGTATCGTTTTAACCATTCAATATGTTCCACATCTAAATAGTTGGTAGGCTCATCTAGTAATAAAATATCAGGTTTTTCCAGTAAAAGTTTACCAAGTAAAACTTTCGTTCTCTGACCACCACTTAAATCCGTAACATCTTTGTCTAAGCCAATATCACTGAGCCCCAAGGCACGTCCTACTTCTTCAACTTTTGAATCAATCAGATAAAAATCATGCATGGTTAAAAGATCTTGAATGGTACCAAGTTCTTCCATATAATCTTCCAATTCTTTTTCATTTGCATCACCCATTTTATCACAAATGGAATTCATTTGTGCCTCTAGTTCAAATAGAAAGTTAAAAGCTGAGGACAATACATCACGAATAGACATTCCTTTTTCTAACAGGGTATGTTGATCCAAATACCCAACACGTACATTTTTTGCCCATTCAACTTTTCCCTCATCAGGCATTAATCGATCGGTAATAATATTCATAAAGGTTGATTTCCCTTCACCATTTGCACCAATTAATCCGATATGTTCTCCTTTTAATAGTCGAAACGAAACATTTTGAAATATTGCTCTGTCACCAAATCCATGGGACAGGTTTTCTACATTTAAAATACTCATTGTTATGCACAATCCTCCTGCTAATACTACCTATATAAAAGTTACTTTTTTTGCTGAATTCAAAACTGATTCATTGTATCATAGATTTTTTCAGGGAACAAGGGACTTAGGATTTAAAAAAGGAAAAATAAGTGGTAAGATAGGAGAATAGAAAAAGAAAGGTGGAATAAAGAATGATATCCATTTTTTATGATCATATAGAAGAAGCAGTAAAGCAATCAGGAAAATCCACAGAAGAAGTATTAAGAATTTTAAAAGATGCTGGCTATGAGGCGGTTACGATTCGAGCTTCTGTACTATATAGCAATGAAGATGATATGAAACAATTATTTGAGAATGCAGGCTTTGTAATTTCCTCAATTTATGAATGGTTTGACTTTGGAACACAGGGAGATCCGACGCCAGGTTATTGCCTTATAGATCTTGCGAACCGTATGAATGTGAAAAAAGTTTTAGTTATCCCAGGTTTTATTCGAATCAAATGGAAATTTATTCGGAAAATGACAATGCACAACATGGCAGAAACCTTAAAGAAACTTGTATCTTATGGAAAACGTAAGGATGTTGTGATTACCTTGGAAGATTTTGATGATTATATGGCTCCTTATAGTAACAGTTTTGAATTGCAGTGGTTTCTTGATCAGGTAGCAGATTTAAAAATCACTTTTGATACAGGAAATTTTTTATATCAGGAAGAAGATGAATTGGAAGCTTTCACATTGTTACAGAAGAATATTGTTGATGTTCATTTGAAAGATCGTTCATTTACAGAAGTAGAGGGTGAAGACTATAAGAGTACATTAAAGGGTAGAAAAATGTATTCATCTCCGGTAGGTAAAGGTGTTATTCAAATGGAAGAAATCCTAAGAAGGCTGAAAAAACAAGGATATACTGGAGATTTTACAGTAGAACATTTTGGTAGCTTGAATCAATTAGAGGATATGCTTGCTTCCGTAGCTTTTTTAAAAAAAACAAAATTTATAAAAAATGGTTGACATTTGAAAAGCAATATCCTACTATTTGAATCATAGAAGAACATATTGTAAAGGCTAAGATAAGAACAAGTAGTAATAAGTGAAACTAACAGAAAGTTGCCGGTTGATGAGAGGCGCAAGGGAAACTCATTATGAATACCTCTTTAAGCTTCATACCGAACAAAGAAATTTAAGTAGGCTATGACGGATCTGCGACCGTTAACATGCTCAGCGTATAAGAATTTGATTCCGTACGTGAAAAGACTTTAGGTGGTATAACGAGCAAACCCTCGTCCTTAGTAGGACGGGGGCTTTTTTATTTCGTACCTTTCCCTTACAATGATTTCTTTTTTTATAGATAAGATTTATATAGATAAAATAAGTAAACAAAAGAAAGAAGGATACAAGATGACAGTATTTGATGAATTAAAGAAAAGAGGCTTACTTGCCCAATTAACCGATGAAGAAGAGATTAAAGAATTAATTAATCATGGTAAGGCAACATTTTATATTGGTTTTGATCCAACCGCGGATAGCCTTCATGTTGGCCATTTTATGGCACTTTGTTTAATGAAGCGATTACAGATGGCTGGAAATAAACCAATTGCTTTAATTGGTGGTGGTACAGCAATGATAGGAGATCCATCAGGAAGAAGCGATATGAGATCTATGATGACAAAAGAAATCATTGATCATAATAGTGATTGCTTTCGAAAACAAATGAGTAAATTTATTGATTTTTCAGAAGGGAAAGCGATTATGGTAAATAATGCAGACTGGCTTCTGAAATTAAATTATGTAGAATTACTACGAGAAGTTGGTGCTCATTTTTCTGTAAATCGTATGCTTTCCGCAGAATGCTATAAACAACGTATGGAAAAGGGATTAAGCTTTTTGGAATTTAACTATATGATTATGCAAAGCTACGATTTCCTTTCTCTTTTTGAAAATTATAATTGTAATATGCAGTTTGGTGGAGATGACCAGTGGAGTAATATGCTGGGAGGAACAGAACTGATACGAAGAAAACTTGGAAAAGATTCCTATGCCATGACGATAACACTTCTTCTTAATTCAGAAGGGAAGAAAATGGGAAAAACCCAAAAAGGTGCAGTTTGGTTAGATCCTGAAAAGACAAGTCCGTTTGAGTTTTTTCAATATTGGAGAAATGTGGCAGATGCAGATGTATTAAAATGTATTCGTATGCTTACCTTTATTCCACTAGAAGAAATAGAAAAGATGGATACTTGGGAAGGCAGCCAATTAAATGAAGCAAAAGAAATATTGGCATTTGAGTTAACCAAAATGATACATGGAGAAGAAGAAGCAACCCGTGCACTAGAAAGTGCAAAGGCCCTTTTTAATAGTGGAAGTGCAGAAGAAATGCCAACAACTGTATTAAAGGAAGAATTATTTGTTGATGGTAAAATCGATATTATAACAATTCTTCAGGAATCCACTTTAGTTCCAAGTCGTTCAGAAGGTCGCCGAGCCGTAGAACAAGGTGGTGTATTATTGAATGGAGAAAAGGTACATGATTTCAAAGCTACCTATGAAAAAGAGATTTTTATGGGAGATGGTATCGTAATAAAAAGAGGGAAAAAGAATTTTAGAAAAATAACAGTATAAAAGAAGTGACCTGGATTTCACATCCAGGTCATTTTTTTAAAAAAAACTTATGATGGTTTTAAAATGGATTCAATTTTAGAAAGTTCATATTCTGAAAAATCTAAATGATTGATACAGGCAGCATTTTCAATAATCTGCTCTTTTCTACTAGCACCAATTAAAACGGTGGTTACTTTTCCATTTCTAAGAACCCAAGAAAGAGCCATCTGCGATAATTTTTGTCCTCGCTCTTTCGCAATCTCATTTAAATCCTTTAATTTCTGTAACATTTCAGGAGTTAACTGATCTTTTATCCAAGTGCTTCCTTTTCCTACACGGGAATCATCAGGAATTCCATGTAAGTAGCGGTCTGTTAAAAATCCTTGATATAAAGGTGAAAAAACCGCTAGTCCAATTCCATTGTTTTTTGCAAAATCATCCAGACTGTCATCTTCTATCCAACGATTCAGCATGGAGTAAGAGGGCTGATTCACGATAAATGGTGTTTTTAATTCTTTAAAAATACTCATGATATCATTTGTCTGGCGGCTGTTGTAATTTGAAATACCCACATACAAAGCCTTGCCTTGTCGAACGATTTGATCCAAAGCAAGAGCAGTCTCTTCTAATGGAGTATTTGGATCAAATATATGATGATAAAAAATATCTACATACTCAAGACCCATACGTTTTAAACTTTGATCTAAGGAAGAAATCAAATACTTTCTGGATCCGTTTTTATCACCATATGGTCCTGGCCACATATGGTAACCTGCCTTTGTTGATATACAAAGTTCATCTCGGTAATTGTTTAATCCTTTTTTTAAAACATGACCAAAATTTTCTTCTGCAGATCCATTATAGGGATGTCCGTAATTATTGGCTAAATCAAAATGTGTAATTCCAATATCAAATGCCGTATAAATCATTTCTTCAATGTTTGCGATATTTCCTTGATGTCCAAAGTTTTGCCATAAGCCTAAGGATACGGCAGGAAGCTTCAATCCACTGGTACCACATGGATTATAAATCATTTTTTCATAACGATCTTCTTTTGGTAAATACATCATAATCTCCTTATCTGTATGTTTTAATTTGCTCTTTCCAATCTGGTAACTGATCTAAAGTAATTACTGCCGGATGGTGGTAGACTTTTTTCATATAAGCGACTGTATTTTGTTCCATGATATGAATGGTATGCCAGGTCATAAACCAGGACCAGTAAAAGCGCTCTTTTTTCATTTCATCTGGATCAGGAATTGGTCCATTTTCATGATAACACACTGGAATTTCTTTGCCTGCAAGGGTTTGCAACTGGTCAAACCGGTCTTTATGGATTCCTTCTTTATAGATATCAAAACCAATGATATCGTAATAATCATCTCCCACATACCAACCATTTTTTAGTTCGTTGGAATAACCAAGAACCCAGATTAAATTATTGAGACCATGAAAGTTGGTGAACCTATCATACATGAGTTTCCAAAGAGCAATAAAATCTTTTTCTCCACTTTTCCCCCACCAGAACCAGGCACCATCAAATTCATGAAATGGTCTCCAAAGCACAGGAATATTTTCATCACGGAGAACTTTTAGTGCTTCTGCCACCTCATCCATACGAGCAATCATTTCCTGATGGAGCGTAGTCCCTCTGGTTAGAGCTTCCTTGATGTCAATGGTTTCCTGACTAGAAGGATAACCTATTCCATGTGGAGGTGCTCCCCAATGCCAACAAATGGTTACGATTCCACCTTTTTTCCACCAGGCATGAGCTCTCTCATTAACGCCTGTAAAGTCATCATGAATGTAATCTAATCCTCGTATTGCAGGATATTTATCTGTATATGCTTTGATATATCGTAATTCATTATCGTGACTTAACATGCGAGGATCTTCTTGTTGCCCGGAAATAATCTTTTTCCCGAATTGAGAACAAATATAATCATATAGCATACGGGTTTCTGCTGAAGCATTTGGATTTGAGAGTTTACGTTCTTTCATATACTTTAACCATGCCTTTCTCGTTGCCGAACTACTTGTATTTGTTAGATATTAGACACTTCTATCATACTATTTTTTTTAAAAAAAATATAGTAGATTGATTTATAAAAAAACTATTAAATTAACTCTTCAATATTGACAGTTCAAATTGATTGTGTTATATATGTTATAGAACAAGAAAATAAAAACAAATTAAATTAAGGAGGTAGGACCTATGTTATTCAGAAATCGAAACTATAATTTATTTGATGACTTTTTTCAGGACATGTTTGATGATCCATTTTTCAACAGAACATCAGCCTCGTTGTCACAACTTATGAAGACTGATATTTTAGAAAAGGATGGTCAATACCTTTTAGATATTGAACTTCCTGGATATGAAAAGAATGATGTACAAGCAGAATTGAAAGATGGTTATCTAACAATCGTAGCAAACAAGGAAGATACGATTGAGGAAAAAGATAATAAGAGTAATTTTGTAAGAAAAGAAAGATACTCTGGAAGTATGAAACGAAGTTTTTATGTTGGTAAAGAAGTAAAAGAAGAACATATACAGGCTGCATTTAAAGATGGAATTTTAAAAATAGCGATTCAAAAACAAGAACCAAAAGCAATTGAAGATCAAAGAAAGTATATTCCAATTCTATAACTTAGTAAGTAGGGCGTCCAAGCATATTTGGAGGCCCTTTTTTTAATGACAAAGAGGAAAAATTATACTATAATGAAGGTGTTTCTTCTATATATATGTATGCTGAAATAGATATACCACATCTAATGGTGTTTTTGAACTAAATGAAAGGAAAGAATGAGTTTTTCATTCCAATAAATTATGAGACAAATTGAAGCAAAAGATATTATACAAGCGGTAAAAGAAATGTGTATCGAGGCAACTCATTTTCTGACAAAAGATATGGTTTGTGCAATGAATGATGCTTGTGAGAAAGAATGTTCTCCTGTTGGTAAACAAGTCTTAGAGCAGTTGCAGGATAACTTGAAAATTGCAGCGGAAGAAATGATACCTATTTGTCAAGATACAGGGATGGCTGTTGTTTTTGTTGAACTTGGACAGGAAGTGAGTATAGTAGGGGGAAACTTAGAGGATGCTATTCAAGAAGGAATCAGACAGGGGTATCAAGAAGGGTATTTGCGTATGTCTGTTGTAAAAGATCCTTTTATCAGAGAGAATACAAAAGACAATAGTCCTGGCGTGATACATTATGAAGTCTTACCAGGGAAAGATTTAAAACTGACATTAGCCCCGAAAGGGTTTGGAAGTGAAAATATGAGCAAGATTTTTATGCTTAAACCCTCAGATGGTATCGAAGGAGCAAAAGCAGCCATTCTTTCTGCAGTAAAGGATGCAGGCCCCAATGCCTGTCCACCAATGGTCGTTGGCGTTGGTATTGGTGGAACATTTGAGAAATGTGCTTTGCTATCGAAAAAAGCTTTACTTCGATCTGTTAATGAACATTCCAACCTGAAACATATTGAAGAGCTGGAAGTGGAATTACTTGATGCAATTAATAGAACAGGAATTGGTCCTGGAGGACTTGGAGGTGTGGTTACTGCACTTGCTATTCATATTGAAACTTATCCAACGCATATAGCTGGATTACCAGTTGCTGTAAATATCTGTTGTCATGTTAATCGTCATGCTAGTAGAATCTTATAAAGAAGAACTATTAAAATAAAGGAAATGGAGTGCTCTATGATCTATCATTTACAAATACCAGTTTCAGATAAAGAATTAGCTAAGTTAGAAGCAGGGGATACCATATATCTTTCTGGGGTCATCTATTCTGCAAGGGATGCAGCACATAAAAGGATGTATGAGAATTTAGAGAAAAATTTGCCATTACCAATCTCTGTAGATCAGATATTTCTATATTATATGGGACCATCACCAGCTAGGGAAAATAAAGTAATAGGTTCAGCGGGACCAACAACATCCAGCAGAATGGATAAGTATACACCTGCACTTTTAGATTTGGGCGTTAAAGGTATGATTGGAAAAGGAAAGCGTAGTCTGGATGTAAAGGAAGCTATGAAGAGAAATAATGCAGTTTATATGGCTGCGGTAGGAGGAGCTGGTGCACTTTTATCTAAAGCAATTATTTCTTCGGAAGTTGTTGCATATGAAGATCTTGGTGCAGAGGCAATACGAAAATTAGAAGTAAAAGATTTTCCAGTAATTGTAGTAATTGATTGTAAGGGCAATGATTTATATGAACAGGCGATTGCAGAGTACAACAAAGAATGATAGAAGGGTATGGTAGAATATGAAAAGAATCGTAATGATGGTAATCAGAATGTTTTTTCAAGTACCATATTATGTTGCAAGAATTTGGTGGTGCGGTGTTAGCAAGAAAATCAGTTATGAAAAAGGTTTTCAAATAACACAAAGAGCAACAAAAAAAGCGAACCGGGTGGGAAGAGTTACCATACAAGCCATAGGAGCTGAAAATCTACCTGAAAAAAATGGCTTTATGCTTTATCCAAATCATCAGGGTTTATTTGATGTGTTAGTTTTTTTAGAATCCTGTCCAAGACCTTTTGCATTTGTAATAAAGAAGGAAGCGAGTAAAGTTATTTTATTAAAACAGGTAATTGCTGCTCTAGGTTCTATCAGTATCGATCGAAAAGATTTGAAACAATCCATGGAAGTTATAAATCTTGTAAGTGAGGAAATTAAGAAAGGAAGAAATTTCTTGATTTTTCCAGAAGGAACCAGAAGTAAACAAGGAAATACTCTTCTTCCATTTAAGGGAGGAAGTTTTAAAGTAGCAACAAAATCTAAATGTCCCATTGTACCATGTGCATTAATAGATTCTTTCAAACCCTTTGATGAAAATACAATTCAACCAGTTACAGTAACGGTACTATATTTAACACCTATTTATTATGAAGAGTACCAAACAATGAAAACCAATGAGATTGCAGATTTGGTGAGAGAAAGAATAACATTAGCAATTCAGGAATTTACGGAAGTAAAAGATTGATTTAATATATATAAATCGCGGATAATTGAAGTCATAAAAGAAAGAGAAAATTATATAGAAAAAGGAATTGACAAAAGAACTACCCTTAGGTATAATTACATTTGCGTCACGGTAAGGGACGTAAACTTCATATTGGTAGAGGTTAGATTCAAAGCTGAGGAGAAATACTCAAGAGGCTGAAGAGGCGCCCCTGCTAAGGGTGTAGGTCGTTTGCGCGGCGCGAGGGTTCAAATCCCTCTTTCTCCGTTCTTAGTTAATTTCTATCATGTAAAAAAGGAAACCTCGAAGTTTCTTTTTTTATGCCAAAGAAAAGAAGTTGTTTTTCATTGGTTGTGTGGTTTGCTGGTTGTTTTCTTAATTGAATATACAATTTTATATATTCAAAAAGTTTTTAAAAAAGAGATTGACAATAAGGATGACCAGTGCTACAATAAAAATCCACCGTGAGTGGTGGCGAGTTAACAAAGTGACAGACTTTCAAACAAAGAAAAGCACCGAGTACAAACTCAAAAAAAGAAATAAAAAAAGTTTTAAAAAAGTGTTGACATCTTATCTAGCACATGATATTATATCAAAGTTGCCTGTGAGAAC
>CANRGO010000072.1 GCA_947630125.1 uncultured Lachnospiraceae bacterium
AACCGTATTCTCATAATAACCAGCCGCTGATGTTATACCATGTGTTGTAACCATAATCGCTCCTCCTTGAATTGTATATTTGAAATCCGTTTCATTTTATTAATGTATTACTCATACATACCTATTGGATATATCGGCAAATCCACTTCTTTTCAACAGTCCGTTGTGTGAACCGACCTTTTTATGTTGTGAAATGAAAATAGGCAGTATCTACATATACCGTAGAACACTGCCCACATCTTCTATATTTTCATATCAAATCCTGACATAGAACTCATTGCTGTACTTAGAGAAGACATCTTTGCAATAAAGCTATCCGTAACGCTCTTTAGGTCTTCGCCCTTAAAAGTATAAGAATATTCTCCCATTTTCTGCTCTTTCAGTTTTTCTTCAGCAGCTTTTTTCTCTTCCTTACTCTCTTTTATTTTCTCCATCCATTTATCAATATCAGAATCCGTACCCGTTTCTCCAAAGACACCAATCGTTGTCATTGTAGAATACTCTTCTCCAAACTCAATAGAAACAGATGTTAGTCTACTGCCATGAGAAATTGCTGCCTGTTGTGCGGCTTTTATATAATCAGGTGCTTTAGCAAGCTCTCTTTCTAACCATTGTCCTGTTTTTTCATCACTCATTGCTTTTCTTAATAATCCGGATGTAACCGATACCGCTACGTTCTTGCCCGGCGTCAAACATCCAAATTTACCCGTTAGGTAATTAGAATATTCTCTTACACTTTTATATCCACCTGTTTTGTTTGAATTATTCTGATAACTACCACTAATTCCTATGTTATTTCCTATCCTCATAGACATAAACACCTGCCCTTTCAAAGAATTATCCAATTTTATGCTTTCATATCAAATCCTGATATAGAGCTTATTGTTGTGCTTAAAGAAGACATCTTTACAATAAAACTATCCATAACACTCTTTATGTCTTTACCCTTAAAAGTATATTCTTCCATTCTCTGCTCTGTTAACTTTTCTTCTGCCGCTTTCTTTTCTGCTTTTTTCTGCTTTTCTTTATTCTCTTTGACTTTCTCAAGCCACTTATCAATATCCTCATCCGTACCCGGTGTATCTGTAACTGTGCAAACAGACATGGTTGTGTATTCTTCTCCAAACTCAATCGAACAAGAAATTAGTCTTGAACCTCTTGCACTTGCAGACTGCTGTGCTTCCTTTATGTAATCGGGTGATTTTGAGAGTTCTCTCTCTAACCATTGTCCTGTTTTCTCATCACTCATTGCTTTTCTTAATAATCCGGATGTAACCGATACCGCCACATTATTTCCCGGCCTCAGACAACAATATTTCCCCATTAAGTAATTTGAATACTCCCGTACATTTTTATATCCACCTGCTTTATTTGCATTATTCTGATAACTATTGCTTATTCCCATATTGTTTCTTATTACCATAGACATAAATATCACCTGTCCTTTCAAAATTTTCTGCCTCTACTTCCATTATCGGAACTTTACAACATGAATTGCATAGCAAAGGAGTGAATCACGCCATTTTGGGTATAAAAAACATGTCTAGCTTATGGCCCAGCAGATTTTTCATTTCACTAAAGAAGAGATTTCTCTTCACATAAGAATGCAATGACACATATTATCGTCTAAACAAATACTCTAATTCTCTTTTTTATGATTATAAAATGTACCCATTAAAGCAATCACACTGTCTGCCCGAACTTCAATATTACTAAATTCATTATATATTTGATTATTCAAATTATTATTTTGTAAATTATTTGAATATAATATCTTATGTCTATTTAACTTGTTTTTTTCACCGTCCTCTTCATCACCCCAATCAAACTCCATCCAATAACCTCCAGTTCCATCTTCATGTATAAATACTCCGGTACTTTTCACCATACCACCTGTCAGCTTACCAGACCAAGGCATATCCTCTATTGATTTAAACACTTTTTGTCTAAACCTACTATCCTCTTTCATCCTTAACAGGGCTTCTTTTGAAATAACTACATTACGACCTCCACTCATATCATATTTCTCCAACATATAAAGATCGTAACTTTCTGCTTGAGAGTCTGTTGTTTCACAACTGTATTCCGCAACAACCGTATTAACATTAAACCTCTTATCTATAAAATTTTTCATTTCCTGAATATCTGCCTCTTCACTTAGCTGGTTCATAATTTTCCCAAATTCATCCCCACACTTTATGTTGCTTACTGGCAAATTTACAGTTTTATCAATCTGTGGTAATATCGCTTGAACATTCATTCTGACCACCTGTCCTTTCAAAATTTTCTGCCTTTACTTTCATTATCGTAACTTCACAACATGAATTACATAGCAAAGGAGCGAACCACGTCATTTGGGGTGCGAAAAACCTGCCGAGCTTATTATGTCCCGACAGGTTTTCCATTCAACATCACCGTAAGATTAAATATTTGCTGTTTCTGCATAGAAGTTCCAATGACAATATCAATCTCTCCATTGTACTTCCTGGCACACCTTTGTATATTAGTAAGTCCCATTCCATGCAACTTCTTGCTTACTTTACTGCTCTCTGGTAATCCGCTTTCTTTGTTCATTACTATTTCTCTTGCAAAGCTGTTTTCCACTTCAATAAAGAAGAGATTTCCTCTCATATAAGAATGTAATGATACATATTTATTTCTTTCCAACAGAGTAGTTGCTTCGATTGCATTTTCCAACGCATTATTCAAAATCACTCCCATATCATACACATCTATTTGAAGTTCTTTCGAATAATTAAAATCTACAGAAAACCTTACTCCGGCTCTGTCCGCTTCCTGTTTCTTTTGATGAATGATAATATCAGTAATCGGATTCCCTGTCTGATAACCAAAGTCTAATCTACTTACTGTTTCCTCCATATTTCTGATATAGCCATACAATTCTTCATCTTCGGTATTATTATTTTTCTTCACATACTCTGTGATATTATTGATATGCCCTCTCAAATCATGGCGCAATCCTCGCATATCCGTGTAAATATCCTGTATCTCCTGTACTTCTTTCTGCATCTGTTTGATTTGATTTTCCAACAAAGTTCGTTTTTTGTTTTCTTCGTGATACTGCACCACATTTTGAAAAAGCATAACATTTGCCACGACTGTTCCCAACAATAATATACATATCACAGGAAGCCAAAACAACGTTGCAGGAACAGTATCATAAATAAGCCTTGCAGTTCCATCTTCTACAGTTAGAATCATCATTTTAAGCGTTATAGAAATACAAATTGTTGCAATGCTGGGTAATATCAAGAATACATTTTCTTGACTTTGTAACTGATACTCTTTTTTGACATATGTCTTACTGATAGCAGTTAAATAGATACCCATAATCAATGCATATACTAAAATACAACCCAAAGTTATTATAGACGTTACAAAATTATTTACATTTTCTACTTGTTCTAATGAAACTATCCTACCCTGCATTACAAGATTGTCTACCCATTTCTCTACAAAAATACCAAGGGCGCTAATCAAAACACTTGCTATATATTTTACAATCTCTTTTCCGGCTACAAAGCTAAAGCATACAAATAATTGCCCAGCTTCTCCTTTGCGAAAGAATATCCATTGCATCCCTAATAACAATAATACATTGATAATAGCACTTACAACATCATTAAATGGGTATCGGCTCTGTATTACCTCAAATATAACCACCTGTGCCACAAAATAAGTGAGCGTCCACAAGATAATGGTAATCTTTTTATTCTGCTTACATTTTAAAAACTGACTTGTATATACCTCGCTAAAAATACTGTTGATTATATGTATCAACATGGACAGCAAACTAAACATTTACAATTCCTCCGTCCTTTGCATATCGCATATATGCCTTGATAAAATCCGAATACTTTTTCTGTGCAAGAATGAGAGAGTCCCCATTGATGATATCTATGGTATCTACATTGTAGGCTGTAATTTTCTCCAAATTAACAAGATACCCTCTGTGACACCGATAAAATGAGTCACCCAGCTCTGCCTCCCAATCATCCATTCTGCCATAAGTATCAATTTTTCCGTCTTTGGTATGGAACACTACTTTTTTATTACTGCTCTCAATATAATAAATATCTTTTAGCAAGACCTTTTTCTGCATCCCATTGTATTTGATAATTACGGAAAGTTTTTTCTGCCTATGCTTCGCAGATACCTCTTTCAACGCACGGTTAAAGACAGTTTGGAATTTCTTTTCATCCATAGGCTTTACCAGATAGTGAAAAGCATTCACATCAAAGGCATCCTCCATATACTCCCGGTATCCGGTTATGAATATAATAATGCTCTTTTCACTGCCTCTTTTCTCCTGTTCTTCCCTAATATGCTTTGCAACATCTATACCCGACATTTCTTTCATTTCCACATCAAGAAAAGAAACCGCAAAATTCTCCTGCGATTTAATCATTTCCTCCCCAGCTTCAAAGGTAACAACCTCCGCATCCGGCTCCTGTTCTCTTATTAAAGAAGCAATTTGTTCCCTTGTGGTTCTGTCATCGTCACAGACCGCTATCTTCATAATGACCGCCTACCTTTCGCTGATTTTTGGATATACATATCCATTCTTTTATTATATCGTATCTTTGCAATAAATTCGTGATGTGAGGGTGTGAAATACGGTGTTTTGGGTGTGAAATGCAAGAAAAAGAAAGCAGCAATCCTTTTTCATAAATCACTACTTTCTCCTCAAACGTATATTTACTGACTAATCTATTTCTACCGGAATCCATTTTCCCGGCTTACGCTTCAATATCCATATCTTTCGAATATTTTCTTTAGGCACATCATAATCTCTTTTCAGGAAGATAATAGGATTGTCCATCGTAAAATATGGCTTCCTTCTCATTTCACCATATGCAAGAGCATTGATTGCATATCTCAACAATATACCTGTTTTTCTGTCATCAGAAATTTTATCAGAGAATCCTTGTATATCCACCTTATCCAATGGCACTTCAAAGGATACATAGTAATTATAGCTATTCTCTGCATAATTATCTGCAATATTATTTTTATCATAATAATTAGCCAAGCTCTTTAAAAACTCTGGTGAACCCAACCATCCTCTTATTGAGTCTTCTACAAATTCATCAACAAAAAGATACCCATTCACATTGAAATCATTATATGTATTAGGACCACCAAGCCTCATTTTCAAATTTGTTCCAAGCCTGTTCTCCACATCAACAATTGTGCCATTTCTGCTCATCGTAATTTGGCTTCCGTCAAACGAAAATGTAAAACCCCATTTTCTCAAATACGCAGACAATAACGTTTCTCCTGTTAATGCATGAGGTAATGTCATTAGTCCTTCCTGCCGTATACTGTCTTCACACTCTCTTGGTGTAATATGATGCACAATGAGACTATCAATTATCTTAGGTTCATTACCATTCAAAAGTCCCTTTAACTCCATCTGTTCAATATCATATTCATTATAGTGACAATCTACAATATTCTCTGCATTATCTGCGACAAATCTTTTTACATCCTCAATATCGGCTCCTACTATTTCAGCAACCGATGCATACATCTCATTCTTTCCCAAAGTATTTAAGTACATCTTTTCTCCATTTCTCAGCAGGCACATATTCAAGAATATTCTCCGGTGCTACTATCATGTCTGGCTTCATATATGCAAATATTTGTGATGTCGAATCACCAAAAGCACTTTCAACTGCTCTTGACATTAATAATCTCCTTAATTCACACCAATTTTCTCGCCGATCCTCATTATATTCTCTCTCGTTTCCATAAAATGTGAAATACGCAAAATCTTTTAATTTACTTTTATATTTTACAACATACGGTTTACACAGATTCTTCCATTTTACATCAATCCCCTTTGTTGCATCATTCAAGGATGATAATGTATAAAGAAATTCTGGTGCTTCATGAATAGTTGAATAATCATAAATATCCTTACAGAACAAAAATGCATTGATTTGAAAATCATAGTATATCTTATGTCCAATCTTATGCAATTGCTCTTTTCTTCTTGAAATCACATCTAAATTCGTATACTTTTCATAATCCACATCATAGACAGTTCCATCTATATACATCAGTTTACTTTCAATATCAAAACTAATATTATGTTCCTTTAAAAATCTACAAAGTGCAGTATCATTACTTAATACCCACTGCAAATTTCGTAAGCCATGCTGTTTTATTTCTGTGCATTCATCATTGCAAGTGGTGACTTGAAATGCCACTATCTCCATGTTTTCAACATCTATCTTTTCTATTAATGGACGGTATTTTTCATAAAATGTATCAAAATCATTATGACATTCTACAATATAAGTCTCTATTAGTTCACCCTGTCTTATCTGTAATGCTTCATGTAACCAGTAATACGATGCATCCGGATTTGTAAGGTCATAATACATAACACACCTTCTTTCTGTACTATTCTCTACTTTTTACCATTTCGAAAAACCTATTAAGAATTCCAACCTCATCCAGAGGAGCAATCGAACACAAAAATCCTGGATTCTCACAATCTGCTTCCGAACGCAACTTGTCAATGAGTAAAATATTATCAATCTGAAGCTTTGATAAACATTCAATGTCCTTTCTACGCTGATTTACACTTGTTGAGTTTATGTACTTAAACAGTTTACCCAAAATCCCTGCTACTACATCCGATAACTGTACGAATATGTCTGTTTCAGATTTCACAAACTTAAAATTATCTGCCATATTCTCCCCCTGCGCTATCTGTCTCTTTACAATTTCCTGTACTGTCGTTTCCTCATCAAATATATGTGTTGACTTCTGATATTTTCGAATAGGATCAGCATAAAATTCTGCATAGTTTTCCTGCATGATATAATCATCATTATCATGCAAAAATACCAATTCATCACTCTTTGATGCTCTTGCAAGCATTCCGGCAAGAAACTTCTCTTCTTCCTTCATTTCTCTCCGGCTTCCAAGTAAAAATAATAATTCATTGCAAAATGCCTCTACATTCTCCCTCTGTATATTGGGATACTTATATTTGAACATTAAGATTTGTAATTCATCTGCCTTCCCTTTAAACATATGGTAAAATACACTCTTCATCTTAAAATAATCGTACCCAAATTCACTTATCTCATCAGGTTTTACGATAGAATCAAATATTTCAACAAGTGTATAAAATAGATTGTTCACATTTGTGTAGTGAATAAAAAAGGGGGATTTATCTATCCATGTTAAAGTCTCAAATAAGCGTTTTTCCTTCACACACTGTAAAAAATCACCTTTTGCATACAGTTTTTTAAACTTAATCTCCTCTACATTCCCCTGCAACTTCAAAGGCTTCCTGAATGTTTCAAGTGACACATCAACCGTGTCTTCTTCTTTTTTTACCAACCCTGCCAATACAAAATCTGCTGTATAATCTGTATTAAACTGCTGCTTACTATCATCAACCCAAAACTTTCTGCAATTATTGCTTTCATCATAATAAAATACATATTTTGTTTGATTGTTAATTCCCCACATATCACACAATTCCTGTTGCAAGGAAACTAAAGGATCTATATTCTTTTCTCCATCCATAAAATGAATACCTCCCTCTATATCAGAATTTAAGTTGTTGAGTCGACTTTTCCTCAATTTACCTATACTTTTCTACACCTTCAATGCTTGTTTTTTCATCATAATCAAAAACAATTCCCACACTATATCTCGCTCTTGTTATTGCAACATACAATTGAGACCTTGTTTTTGGTTGCATTTTTCTTGAATGATCCTTCATCCAGTTCCTCATTGTTCCGGTTGGATAAATTAAAACTCTATCATATGTTAATCCTTTAGACTCACCCATATTGATTGCTGCATATCCGTCATTCACTTTTACTGTTCTCTTTTCCCTGAGTTGCATTGGCTTAAATTCTTCTAAATATGCAGCAACATCATCCGGTCTAACTAAAAAAACTCCTTCATGCCCTGTAACCTCAAATTGCTTTGTTCCAGTTTCACCATATTCTTCATACAACTGCGATGAATAAGAACATATACTTTGGTTATTTCTGTAAGAATCATTCAAAGTCTCTTTATCAATAATGCAATCAATTTTTTTGCACTCAGTCCTAATAAATTCTTCTATCTTACCATCCGCATATTTCTTATACTTTACTTCATTATGCGTATGATATGTTACCTGTCTGGGATCTCCTACCATTGTCACATCACAATCCGCTTGCAACAGACTTTTTATGATGTCTAAATCATATCCCGCCAAATCTTGAATTTCATCTACATATATCTTAGGATAAATCCTGCTAATTCTTTGCGAAACTCTACCTTTAGTCTCCTTTTCACAACGGCATACAAATTTTGCAATCTTATCTGAATACATTTTCATTCCATCCGTGAAATAGAATTTTCTATAGTCATCTTCTGCATAATATACCGGACCATATTTCCCATCATATTTTTTTCCAGACTTTTCATTGACTAATATCATACCGTTAATCTTATCATCTAAGACCACTCCCTGAAATGGTCGAACCCCATGCTGCAAAAGAAAAGAGTACCATGTTTGTATGGTAACATTATGCGGAACACAACCATTGAGTTCTACAAATTTTTTTCGGATTTCCAATTCATTAGCAATAGTATATGTTGTTATTAATACACTGTCCGATTGTTGCATCGCTTGTCTGACCAAATATGTAGTTTTACCAGATCCTGCAGCCGCAATTATCAATCTATTTACCATCTGATAGCCTCCAAAATATATTCCGGTATTTCTATCTGTTCAGAAGATTCGAATATTTTCAATGCGCATTCTGTTTTGTTATGCTTCATAAATTTCCTCAAATCATCCTCATCTGTATAATCAGTACCGAAAATTCGATTTAACTTATCTAAGCCATTAACTTTCAGAAGTTTCGGTTCCAAAGTATTGTAATTATAATCACT
This sequence comes from uncultured Lachnospiraceae bacterium, assembly GCA_947630125.1. Classification (GTDB taxonomy): domain Bacteria; phylum Bacillota; class Clostridia; order Lachnospirales; family Lachnospiraceae; genus CANRGO01. Next base: position 8,941 of record CANRGO010000072.1, read on the forward strand.
CTTACCAATCTTAAGTGTCCCTGTATCCACAACGTCATCAACACATATCTTTATATAATCTTTCTGATTTGCACCTATATAATTTTCATACTTTTTGTTGATAGCTGCAATATCACCATCGTTATCTGTAACAACTGCAATTTTTGTTTGAATACAATCTGCAATCTCAAGGAAACGCAAAAATGATACACCTACGGAAATCACTTCTATACCATCCTCTATCGGCAAACGCCCATCATTAAGTTGCATATATGCTTTCTGAATCACCAGTTCGTCCGAATCTCCTTCACACAAGATGGTTTTTTTACATAAAATCATTCGTAACGTATCATATCCAGCCACCTTCTTAAAGAAATTATATGTATCTTCCGACAACTCAGAAAATCTTGTAATTCTCAGGTTATCAAGCAGCATCACTTTTCCTAACCCTAACTTATTTGCAACAAAACTACTATGCGTTGAAATAAGTATTTGTTTTTCTGCATATTGTTCCGAAATACATTTAATCAACTGATTCAATCTTGTATGTGACAAATGATTTTCTGGTTCTTCTAACAAAATAATACTTGCATTTTGCGAAGTACGTTTTGCTAATGCCAGTTCTGTCTTAACAACACATTGCTCTCCCTTTCCCACATAATGAAATGGTATTTCATCCAATTGTGTAACAAGACTATTCTCCCAAGCATTCTTTGTAACCAGTTCTACTGATAATGCTATTTTTTTGTCTGTCAAACTAGCATCCTGATTTATTTTGTTGTTAATGGCTTCTATTGACGGATCATTAATAAAAGTATCCCTCATTTTTCTATGTGCCTGTGCAATAGATGTTATGTCTTCCGGTTCTAATGAGCCTTTTATAATTCTCGACAAATATAAATCATTTCCACTTTGATATCTATATTCAGACGAATCAATCAAACATGATTTATAAGGTATACTACGTGTTGTAATCACATCTCTGGCAAAGGTTGTCCATGTGATATCATAATATTCAATCGGTAGACTTTTAACATCTCCCTGTTGCACTAATGACTCATATTCATCTACATATTTATCATTAAATGCTATTCTAAAACAAAATCCTTCCGCATTATTATCTCTATCAGAATTTGCATCACCATTCATCAGAGGATTCTCAGCCCCACCAAAAAAGATTTCTATTGTTATGTACGGAAGTGCAATAGGAGCTGTATTTAACGATGCAATATACTCATCAACTGCCTCTTTATTAAAAATATACTGTGAGATCTCATTCCAAATACTCTTTCCACTAAGAATTCCGGTTAGCGCCAGGTTTATAGCTTCAAGTATTGTAGACTTGCCCGATTCATTATCCCCGACAACAATATTCAAGCCTTCTTCAAGCGTAATTTCAAAATCTCTATAACATTTAAAATTATGAATTTTGACTTTGCTAATGTACATGCTGTTTCCTCCTTCATACAAAATACCATTAAAAAAATCTCCCCAAAGAAACTTTTATCCTATAACTCACATTTCTTCATGATATATTTTATCATAATCATTTTGTTGTGAAAAGAAGACACGTATGCTAACCAACTATGTTGCATTTTTTTCTTTTCTCAAAACACTTGTACTATATTATTTATACTTTTTTCTTTGTATTATTTAAATAAAAAAAGAACGAAGCCAAGGCTCCACACCTCAACTCCGTTCTCATTCTGGCGCTAAATTACTATCTCATTTCTCTTACAATCTAGCTTCGTTTCCTTCTTCTTTTCTCCTGCTACCTGCATCTTTTTCGATTGCAAATCTGCCGTAACCGATGGCTTCTTTCCCATCTGCATAACTTTCTCTTCCAGATACTTTTCCACTCCCGGCAGATACTCTTCCAAGGTTCCGGTTTTGTATTCTGTGATAGGATTAATGTCTACCAAGACACCACCTATTCTGAATTTATCCTCGTGAAGAAGATTAAACAAATCGTCTTCTCTTTCATTACCAGATAGCTGTACCACCACATCCAAATCAGAATTTTTCCCTTCCAATCCTCTACATCTGCTTCCGGATATTACAACACCAATTATCTCCGCATCAAAATCATTTTCATAAAGCTTAGCATTCACATATTCTGCTATATGCTCTTCAATATCAGTAGCACTCATGTTTCCAATTTTACGAAAACACTCTTCTGTTTTTGCTTTGAATTCCATCACAACACGGCTCATAAATACTTCCGGACCGGGCAGGTTAGCAATATCCATTTGCTCAGACGCTTCATCAAAATCAAGCTGCTCCCACTTTACATCCGAAGAAATATTTCCCTTTGCTCCATTCGTATCCGGATGACTCGCTAAATCATCCACAATATCAAGCAATGCATATCTGATATCTACATCAGGATTATCATATACACCGCCATCTATCTCACGATAATTTTCATCCATAATGGAGTAATCATATCCTTCTTCGCATTCTTGAATACTTATGATTCTGTCTGCTATCTTATATGCAAGTTCTGTCTCTCTTGGTTCTTCGTTCCACATGATAATATCCTCCAAATTAACGAAATGGCATCTCTGCAATCATTTCCTCTGGAATGTCTATGAAAGCAGCATCATCCGGTGCGCTCGTACCTTTACTCTCAGCAAATTCCATATGTTCCACAACTACATCAGAGGTATAAACCTTTACTCCATCTTTGTTGGTATAACTTCCGGTTTGAATGCGTCCTTCCACAATGAACTTCACACCTTTTCTACCGAACTTCTCTAGAAACTCTGCTATCTTCCCGAATGCAACACAACTAATAAAGTCTGCTGTCTGCTCGTCTTCCAACTTCTTAAATCGTCTGTCTACTGCAAGAGTGAACCTAGCAAATATACTTTCATTATCACCATGTCTTACTTCAACATCTCTTGTCGTCCTTCCTACCAAAATCACTTTATTCACGTACCTTTCCTCCATCTTTTTTGTAAATGAATTGTTAGTTGCAAGCAGTGCATCGTTGGCCAACGGATGCAATTTGCTTGT